>NZ_JBXGGR010000018.1:0-10132 GCF_056855035.1 Suttonella sp. | reverse complement strand
GCTTGTCATTGCGGCATGGGAAAGGACAATAAGGTTAAGTTTATAAAAGATTATTTTGCTTAAAAAACGCTAGATAGCACCTATTTTGTCCCTTAGGGCTAAAGAACTCGAAAACAGCACCTAAAATGTCCCTTTGCCCTATTTTTCAATTCCTTATAATGCGCAAACCTGCAAACCGAAGGCGACCGCCTTCTCGGTTTGCGCCGAACGCAGTTGCGGATCAGGCTGCTCCATAAAACGAATCGCAAAGCGGTGATTGTCGCCGCTGATGCGCGGAAAAACCGAATATTGCGGGGCAAGATGAATGCGCAGCAGATGATTTTTCTTATCTTTTTCCAAAGTTTTTAGGAACATGCCGTCATCGGTTTCCTCTTCGCTAATCGCCGCACCGCAGCGCACTAAGGTCAAAATTAAGCCGATGGCTTTGGCAATAGGAGAAAATAATGAATAGCAGTAGGGCAGAAAACCGTTTTCCTGCTCGCAATTTTTTGCCAGCCAAAATTGATAGGCCGGCACTTCAAACAAGCAGTTGCCGCTCTGATTGAAATTGCGTTGGCGCAGACTGTTAAATAATTCATTCTCGCGCAAGGCGCTAATCGGATTGAAATTCATGTCGTGAATCTCAATGAGACTGCGGTCAATATCTTCGTCATGCCGGCAATGGATATGCACATGTTCGATTTCGCGTGCCAGTAAAATTCTTAAGCGCTGTAATTCTTTGAGAATTTCCGCACGGATTTCATAGCGGTGGAGAAAATCCAAGACATCGAATAAAGCATCTAAAAAAAGCTGAATCGAATAGTATTCATCGGCTTTGTGAAACAGACGCATTTGCTCGAACATGCTTTCAAGGCGCATGAATAGGCGCATGCGTTCGGAAAGCGGATGTTCGTAAACATAACGCTCTGCTTCAATTTGGTTATTTTTCATGGTACATCCTTTATTTTGCGGCCTATCCTGTCATAAGAAGCGGGGCAGGGCAAGCATTGGAATTGCCTATGTCGGCTCAAATTGGTATAGTTTAGCCTCTCAATACCACACCTATAAACGGAATTTTTTCGTGTTACACACGTTTGAAAACGACAGATTTTTTAAAGTATTAAGCTATCGACTTGTTTTTGCATGGCTTGATGCTTATTTCTATTGTGTACTTAACCTATTATCGCCGGCAAAAAGCGCCTTGAGAGCGTTTGCCGGTCTTCGGAGAATTCAAAATAATGAAAAAGATGCTTATCAATGCCACGCAGCACGAAGAGCTGCGCGTGGCGCTGGTCGATGGCCAGCAACTCTACGATCTGGATATGGAAACCCTCTATTCCGCCCAGAAAAAATCCAATATCTACAAAGGCAAAATCACACGGATTGAGCCCTCTTTAGAAGCCGTTTTTGTCGATTACGGCAGCCAAAGACACGGCTTTCTGCCCTTTAAGGAAATCGCCAAAGAATATCTGATCGGCTCCACCAATACCCAAGGCGAAAAGCTCGGCATGAAAGACATGCTCGAAGTCGGGCAAGATGTGTTGGTGCAGATTGAAAAAGAAGAGCGCGGCAACAAAGGCGCGGCGCTGACGACCTATATCAGTCTGGCAGGGCGTTTCTTAGTCCTGATGCCGAATAATCCGCGCGCTGGCGGCGTCTCGCGCCGCATTCAGGGCGATGAACGCAAAGAATTGCGCGATACTTTAGACCAATTGGAAATCCCGGACGATATGGGCGTCATTGTACGCACCGCAGGGGTCGGACGCGTGCAGGAAGAACTGCAATGGGATTTGGATTTCCTCATGCAAGTCTGGACGGCGATTAGCGAAGAATACGTCAAAAGTCCGCCGCAGCGCCTTATTTACCAAGAAAGCAATATTATCGTGCGCGCTTTGCGCGATTATCTGCGCCCCGATATTGCGCAGATTTTGATTGATGACCCGCGCGTCTATCAGCAAGCCTTGGATTTCATGAATTTGGTCATGCCCTCCAGCGCGAACAAACTCAAATTATACGAAGATACCACGCCGCTCTTTACCCGCTATCAAATCGAAGGACAAATCGAAAGCGCCTATCAGCGCACCGTCAAACTGCCTTCCGGCGGCGAGATTGTGATTGACTACACCGAAGCCTTGGTCTCGATTGACATCAACTCCTCCAAAGCCACCAAAGGCGGCGATATTGAAGAAACCGCCTATCAAACCAATCTGGAAGCGGCGGACGAAATTGCCCGCCAAATGCGCCTGCGCGATTTTGGCGGACTGATTGTGATTGATTTCATCGACATGCTCTCGCAGCGCAATCGCAAAGATATTGAACAGCGTCTGTATGACGCCACTACCATCGACCGTGCGCGTGTGCAAATCGGGCGGATTTCGCGCTTCGGCTTATTGGAAATGTCGCGTCAACGTCTGCGCGCTTCAATTGACGAAGCCAGCCATCAAGTCTGTCCGCGTTGCAAAGGGCAGGGCAGCATCCGCGGCATTCAGTCGCAGTCATTGTCGATTCTGCGCCTGATTGAAGAAGAGGCGATGAAAGACCGCACCGTGCGCATCTTCGGCGAATTGCCGGTTTCGATTGCTACTTATCTGCTCAATGAAAAACGCAGCGCCCTGCGCGGCATCGAGCAGCGTCATGAAGTGGATATCGTTTTGATGCCGAACGTGAATTTGCATACGCCGGATTATTACATCGAGCGTGTGCGCGATGACGAGGTCGATGAAGAGCGGATTCCAAGCTACCGCATGCCGCTGCGCCATGAAAGCAGTGAAGACGCGCCGCTTCAGCACGGACACATGCCTGTGCCGGAGCAGGCGGCGGTATCGAATATTGTGCCACGCGCCCCTGCGCCGCAGCAGCCCGAAAAAGCGGAAAAACGCGAGAAAGGCGGTCTGTCCGCTCTGTTTTCGAAAGTCGTTGCCTTGTTTAAAGACAGCGGCAGTGCTGCACCTAATGCCGAGCAAGTGCGCGAACAAGTAAAAAACAAAGAAAAAAATAATCGTCAGCCGCGTCAAGACCGTCAGCGGCAAGCGCGTCAAGAACGCCAAGAAACGCGCGGCGAGAAAGAAAGCCGCGATGAAGAACGCCGTCAGCCGCGGCGCGAACGTCAGCGTCAGCAAGAAACGCAGGTGCTTGAGAAACTTGCTGCGCAAGAGCGTGCTGAGCCAAATACTGCTGCGGAAAACCTGCCGCGCGAAGAGAAAAGCAATCGCCGTCGCGCCAAAGCCGAGCCGGTGCAAGATGATGTGAATCCGAGCATCGAGCAATTGCAAAATCCGCCAGAAACGATTAACGGACGTGCCGTCGGCAAAGGTCGTCCGCGTGACGTGCATGCGGTACGCGGACAAGGCAAAGCGCTTGAAACCCGCCGTGCCGCCCAAGAGCAGCAAGCGGCTTATGAAGTGGAAGCGGAAACCGCTGTGCCGGCAAATCTGCAAGCCGATTTGCCTTTTGCTCCTGCCCAACACAATGAAGCCGTAGAAGCGCAAGAGCTGGCGCCGCAAGCCCCTGCCGTCAAATCCGCCCAGCCGGGTTTGGTGAGCTTTTTAAGCGACAGCGAAACTGCGCCGACAGCGGAAACCGCGGCAGAAGAAGCGGCTACAGAAGCAGTCGAAACGATAGAAACAGCGGCGGATGCAGTCGCAGAAGCGAATGAAAGCGCCGCAACAGCCGTCGGCGAAAACGCGGAAGCTGCCGAAGTGCTGGCGAAAAAAACACGGACGCGCCGCACAAGAAAATCCGCCGCAGAAAAAGCGGCAGCAGAAGCGGCGCAGGCGGCAGAAGCCGAGGCGGAAATCCCTGCCGAATCCGTAGCGGCAGAAACGCTTAGCGAAACTGCCGAAGCGCAAGTCCCAGAAGTGCAGGAAGAAAAGCCTGTGCAAGCGGTAGAAACGGCTGAAACCGCCGCTCCGCTTGAGCAAGCTGAGCCAAGCAGCGAAGAAACGGTCGCTGAAGTGGAAAATGCAGTAACTGAGGAAGAAGCTGCTGTCCAAGTGAAAGAAGAAGCGGTAGAAGCTACAGAAGTCATTGCGGCAAAAGCCAATCCCCTACAGCAATTGGCGCAATTCGGGCAGAGCGCTTGGTATGACAATATCCACCGCGCCATGCTTAAAAACGGCGAATTGCAACGTCTGATTGAAGAAGACGATTTGCGCGGCGTAACCTCCAATCCGGCGATTTTCCAAAAAGCGCTGGCGGAAAGCGAAGGTTATGACCAAGCCTTGCAGCACTGGCTGGAACACAATACCGGCGGCGTGCGCGATGCTTTCTTCGCCTTGGCAATCGAAGACATTCAAATGGCCTGCGACCAAATGTTGCCCGTATTTGAGCGCACAGGCGGTGTGGACGGCATGGTGTCTTTGGAAGTCTCGCCCGATATTGCTCATGACAGCGAAAAAACCATTGCCGAAGCTAAAGCCCTGTTTGCCAAAGTAGCACGCGAAAACGTGATGATTAAAGTGCCGGCGACCGAAGCAGGTGTGCGCGCCGTTCGCGAACTGACGGCGGCAGGCGTGCATATCAATGCCACTTTGCTCTTCTCCGTCTCGCGTTATCAGCAAGTGCTGGAAGCCTATATCGACGGCTTGAAAGCGCGCGTGGCGGCTGGCGAATCGATTGATTACCTGCGCTCGGTGGCGAGCTTCTTCGTCAGCCGCGTTGACAGTGCGATTGACGAAGCCTTGCCGGAAGAACATGCCGCTCTGCGCGGACGGGCGGCGGTAGCCAATGCGCAATTGGCGTACCGCTACTTCTTGGAGCGAATTAGCCATGACGATTGGCTGGACTTGCAGCAAAGAGGCGCGAAAGTGCAGCGTTTGCTCTGGGCAAGCACCGGCACGAAAAACCCGCAGTATTCCGACACCCGCTATGTCGATTTATTAATCGGACGCGATACCGTCAATACCATTCCGCCGGCCACCTATCAAGCCTTTAAAGACCACGGACGCGCCGGCGACAGCTTGCTGCGCCGCATAGAAGAAGCGCCGCAATTGATGCGGCGCATGGCGGAAATCGGCATCGATATGGAGAAAATTGCGGCGAAATTGGAAAAAGAAGGCATCGCGCAATTTGAAAAAGCCTTTGCCGATTTGCTCAATACTTTATCAGGAAAAATCAAAGCCTTGCGTCAATCTTCAGTCAATGACGCGCAAGAAGAAAGCAAAGAAGAGGGGGCGGATGATGGACAATAATCTGCTTGCCTTGCTGCGCTGCCCGATTGACGGCAATTCCTTAGAATTGAGCGGCGACGGCGCTTATTTAATCAATCAGGCGGCGCAACGCCGCTATCCGATTGAAAACGGCATTGCCATGCTCCTGCCCGAGCATGCGCAAAGTCTGGCATCTTTGTCATCGCCTGATGAGCCACAAGATGACTGATATTCAAATCGTTATTCCTGCCCGCTATGCCGCCACGCGCCTGCCGGGCAAACCCCTGCAATTATTAGCCGGCGAACCGATGATTGTGCATACGGCGCGCCGCGCCGCCCAAAGCGGTCTGCCTGTTTTAGTCGCTTATGACGACGAACGCATCGGCGCGGTATTGGCGCAATACGGCATTGCCGCCATTGCCACCAGTGCCGCGCATGAAAACGGCACGCACCGCCTAAGCGAAGTGGTGCAGAAAAAAGACTGGAATGACGATACTTTGATTGTCAATGTGCAGGGCGACGAACCGCTGCTGCCGCCGGCTTTGATTAGACAAGTGGCGGATTGTCTTATCCGCCACCCCGAAGCGGCGGTTGCCACCCTTGCTACGCCTTTTCAGAGCGATGAATCGCCGGCATCGCCGAATATGGTAAAAGTCGTCAGCGATGTGCAGGGTTATGCCCTGTATTTCTCGCGCAGCTTATTGCCCTGTGCGCGCGACGGCGGCGATTTTCCTTACCTCCGCCATATCGGCATTTATGCCTACCGCGGCAAAGCCCTGCGCGCCTATCCGCAATTAGCCGCCACCCCTTTGGAGCAGGCGGAAAAGCTCGAGCAACTGCGCTTTTTGGAGCATGGTTTCCGCATTGCGGTGGATAATGTGGCACAAGCGCCGCCGGCAGGCGTGGACAGTCCCGAAGATGTGCGGCGCGTTGATGCGCTCTTGCGTGCCGCCGCAGGCTAATCGGCAAGCGTGTTTTGATGGCGATGAGCGAACAGCGCCGTTTTGACCCCAAAACCTTTTTAAGCCATGTCACCACCCGCCCGGGGGTGTACCAAATGCGCGATGCCGAAGGCATCGTTTTATATGTCGGCAAAGCTAAAAATCTGCGTAAACGCCTCTCGAGCTATTTCCGCAGCCAAGGTTTGTCCAGTAAAACCCAAGCATTGATGAAAGCGGTGGTCGATATCGATACCACCGCCACCGCCAGCGAAACCGAAGCCTTGATTTTAGAAAACAATCTGATTAAAGCGCATCGCCCCAAATTCAATATTTTATTGCGCGACGATAAAAGCTACCCCTTCATTCATCTGTCGGCGCATGCTTTTCCGCGTCTGTCCCTGCATCGCGGCGCGCGCAAACAGGGCGAATATTTCGGACCTTATCCGAATGTGCAGGCGGTGCGCCATGCCTTGGATTTGCTGCAAAAAGTCTTTCGTGTGCGCCAATGCGAAGACAGCTATTTCGCCAATCGCAGCCGTCCCTGTCTGCAATATCAAATCGAGCGCTGCTATGCCCCCTGCGTGGACTACATCGCCAAAGCGGACTATGCGCAAACCGTTGCCGCCACACGCGATTTCCTCAAAGGACGCAGCGACAGCCTGCTGCAAGACTTAGACCAAGCCATGCAAGCCGCCAGTCATGCGCAGGAATACGAGCAAGCGGCGCGTTTGCGCGACCAATTGATGCAATTGCGCAAACTCACGGAGCGTCAACATATGGTAGCAGGCGCGGCGGATGCCGATATTTTGGCGGTGGTCAGCGACTACGGCGAAGTCTGCGTGCAAGCCCTGTTTTACCGCGACGGACACAATGTCAGCTCGCAGGCCTTCTATCCCAAACTGCCCGAGCCCCTGCCGGAAGCGGAAGTCTTGGCGGCATTTATCGGGCAGTTCTATCATGAACGTCTGCCGCCGCCGCAACTCATACTCAGCCATGAACCGCCGGATGCCGACTGGCTGATGGATTATTTAAGCGAAAAAGCGGGGCGCAAAGTACAATTCAGCACCCAGCCGCGCGAAGACCGCCGCCGCTGGCTGGAAATGGCGCAGGAAAACGCCAGAATGAGCCTTAGCCTGCGTTTGTCGGGCAAAATGACGATGGAAAACCGCTTTCGCGCTCTTGCCGAAGCCTTTCATTTGCCGTCGATTCCTCAACGCCTCGAATGCGGCGATATCAGCCATATGCAGGGCGAATATACCATTGCCTCCTGCGTTGTCTTCGACCATCGCGGCGCGCTGAAATCCGACTATCGCCGCTATAAAATTCAAGATATTCAGCCCGGCGACGACTATGCCGCTATGCGGCAGATGCTCATGCGCCGCTTCACGCGTCTGAAAAACGGCGAAGGCATCATGCCGGATATCTTCTTTGTCGACGGCGGACGCGGACAACTCAATCAAGCAATAGAAGTTTTTGCCGAACTCGGCATTCAAGGCGTGCAGCTTATCGGCGTTGCCAAAGGGCAGGGACGCAAAGCCGGCTTGGAACAATTCTGGTTTCCCCATGAAAGCCAAGCCCGCTATCTGCCGCCGGACAGCCAAGCCATGCAATTAATCGTACAAATCCGCGACGAAGCCCACCGCTTCGCCATCACAGGACACCGCAGCGGACGCGATAAAAAAGCCAAGCAATCGGTCTTGGAAAACATCGCCGGCGTAGGCGCGAAACGCCGCCAAGCCCTGATTCGCCATTTCGGCGGCATACAGGGCGTCTTGGCGGCGAGCAGCGAAGAGATTTCGCGCGTTCAAGGAATTAGTGCTACACTTGCGCAGGAAATTTATGCCAGCTTGCATGAAAACGGCTGAAATAAAGCATTCAAGGGAAAAAGGATGAATCATGGCAGGTCTTGCTATCAAACTCACTATATTGCGCGTTGTCTTAATACCGCTCTTTGCGCTCTTTTACTATTGCCATCCCGAATCATGGGGACAATGGCTGGCCTTATGGGTCTATGTCATTGCCTGCGTGACCGATTATTTCGACGGCTATCTGGCGCGGCGCATGAAGGAAGTCAGCGCTTTCGGCGCCTTTCTCGACCCTGTGGCGGATAAACTCATGGTCTGCGTGATTTTGGTCATCGTCCTCTCGCACTTCCCCGAGCAATGGCTGCTGCTCTGCACCCTCATCATCATCGCACGCGAAATCTGGATTTCCGCCCTGCGTGAATGGATGGCGTCGATGAACATGCGTGATGTCGTTGCCGTCGGCAAAGTCGGCAAATGGAAAACCACCGTCCAAATGCTGGCATTAGGCTTTTTAATCTTCCGCGAACCCTTTATCGGTCTGCCCATTTGGCAAATCGGACAAGTGCTGCTGATTATCGCCGCCGCTTTAACCCTATACTCCATGTTCCTCTACACCCAGCAGGCATGGCAAGCCCTCAATCAAACGAAATAAAGCGCAGGAGCGCATGACAGAAAGAAAAATTAACCGGCGGTTTCGTGGCTTTTTGCCCGTTGTCGTCGATGTGGAAACAGGCGGCTTCGACCGCAGCAAAGACGCCCTATTAGAAGTCGCCGCCGTCTTTGTGAACTTTAATGCCGAAGGCAAACTCGTGCCTGTGGACACACTGCATTATCACGTCAAGCCCTTTGCAGGCGCCAATATCGACCCCGAATCCCTTAAAATCACGGGCATTGACCCTTCTCATCCCCTGCGCCCCGCTCTGGACGAAGCCAAAGTTGCAGACAAACTCTTCGGTGCCATCCGCGAATACCAAAAAGCCCAGCAATGCACGCGCAGCATCCTAGTCGGACACAACGCCCAATTTGATCTGGGCTTTATCAACGCCCTTGCAGAGCGCACCAAATACGACCGCAACCCCTTCCATCCCTTTAGCGCCCTAGACACCGTCTCCCTCGGCGCATTGGCATACGGGCAAACCGTATTGGCACGCATTGCTCGCCAAGCGGGATTGGAATACGACAGCAGCCGCGCGCACGGCGCCAAATACGACACCGAACTCACGGCGGAAATCTTCTGCCGCATCGTTAATCTATGGTCTGAAAAATACGGAGAACTGCCATTTTATGAAGCAAGCGACCCTGATAGCCCCTGAGGGCTGGACAGTACTCAAGCCCGCCGAGCAAAACGCATTCATTCAAGCGGAATTCGGACAAGAACTGGGGCGCAACATCCTCGCCGTGGCGCGCAAAAACGGCGCGCAAGGCGTATTCGCGCTATTGGAATACCGCCAAACAGGCTATATCGAAAACCCCTCATTGCAGCAAATCAACGAACAGGTGCTGATTCAAAAAGCTAATGAAGACCTGCAAATGATGAACCAAGAAAACGGCTTCTCCGAAGCGGAAAAAGTCCGCTGGAAAGGCTTTGCCCTCAAACCGCGCTTTGACGAACAACATTATGTACTCGATTACGGCGTGGAACTGCGCTTCGGCGACCTGCCGGCAGTCAATCTCTACCGCATGCAACTGCTGCGCGACGGCGTATTGATTCTGACCCTTGTCGGCATGCCGCAAGACCAACTCAATTTCAACGGCTGGCAATACCGCTACGACAGTGCATGGAACTACCGGCAATACAATCCCAACCGCGACCGCAAGGCGGAAGGCACGCTGGCGAACCTTATGCTGATGAACCGCTTTATCTAAAAACTAGGTTGGATACTGGTATCCGACTTTTTATTTCTTGAAAACATTGCCTTAAATCATAAAGATGTCGGATTTGAGGGCGGTCTGGGCTTGCTGAATATTGCACCTAAAAATTTTTTGACAACCATCTGATTTCTTCTTAGAATGAGAGGAAATAACGCCCTTGGTAGTACGCATTTTCTTATTCATAGCGAAAATGCCGAGCCCAAGGGCTTTTTGTATGAGGAGTATTTAATCATGAAAACAGCCATTCTGGGCAAAGGGACATTTTAGGTGCTGTTTTCGAGTTCTTTAGCCCTAAGGGACAAAATAGGTGCTATCTAGCGTTTTTTAAGCAAAATAATCTTTTATAAACTTAACCTTATTCTCCTTTCCCATGCCGCAATGACAAGCT
>NZ_JBXGGR010000013.1:0-10996 GCF_056855035.1 Suttonella sp. | reverse complement strand
AATGATTGATGGTATTGCGATTAAAACCGGTCAGCAAAGCGGTTTTTGAGGCTTCAATATCGGCACAAAAGTGCCGAATAATTTTTTTGAGCTGATATGTGCTTAATTTACTGTTGTATCTCATTTTTCTAGTCTAACAGAATGATTCTGCTAGTCTAGAGCCTAACAAATTATTTTCTTTGCGTTGTCAAGCTATAAAGATTGTCTAGATTTTCGCTGCCGCCTAAGGCAAGCGCGAGCGCGATGCGGCGGCTGATGCGCTGATAGCGGTTGTCCAGCATGGCGGATTCGATTTCGCGGCGCGACTGCTGTGCATCCAGCAGCGTTTGCAGACTGTCTGCACCTGCCTGATAGCGGATTTGGCTTAGCCGTTCAATTTTTTGCGCGTTTTTCAAACGTGCGGCAATGTGGGCGGCGTTGTCGTCGCTTTCTGCGACTTTACTTAGGGCTTTTTCAACATCGGCAAAGGCGCGATAGAGCGTTTGTGTAAAGTTCGCCAGATTAGCCTGATATTGTGTTTGCGCGTTTTGCAGCGCCAAATTGCGTTCGCGTTGTTGCAAAAAGGGCAGGCTGATGCTGCCTGCAAGACTGGCAATCGGATTGCGCAGCAAATCGCCTAAGATGTCGCTGCTGCCTGAAATACCGCCGTTAAGGTTGATGTCGGGATAAAAATCGCGTTCTGCCACGGCAATATTGCCCAAATCCGCTTGCAAGCGGTATTGCGCCGCACGCAAATCCGGACGTTGATGCAGCAAGGCGGCAGGCAGCTGCGGCGCGATTGCCTCGATAACGATGTCACTCAGGCGGCTGGAGCTTATGAAGCTTTGCGGAGCTTGTCCGAGTAAAATGCTGAGCGTGATTTGCGCTTGTTCGATTTCGGCTTCAAGACTGCGTTTGCTGATGGCAAGCGCGCTAAGGGCTTGTTTGGCATTGCTGTGTTCCAATTCGCTTGCCGCGCCTTCGCTAAGGCGTATGCCGACGAGGCGGTAGGTTTGTTCTTGATAGGCGATTTGGGCTTGATTGAGTTCGAGTTGTGCTTGGGCGTAAAGCAGTTGCAGCCAAGCGTTGGCAACTTCGCCTTGCAGGGAAAGACGGGCAGCAAGCATATCTTGGGCACTGGCATCTGCGTTCCAAGCGGCGGTTTGAGTGGTGGCGGCGAGTTTTTGCCATAAATCCAGTTGGTAGGCGGCGGAGAAAGAGGCGCTAAAACCGCTGCTATTGCTGTTAGTGCCGTAATGATGTGCGGCATTGGCGCCGAGATTGCCGTTAGTACTAATGCTTTGCGCCAGCGCTTGACTGTCAAGAGCAAGCCGCGCACGTTGCCAAGTAAGGGCGGCGGCTTTCAAATCTTGATTGCCGAGCATGGCTTGCTGCATGAGCGCGTTTAATTCCGCACTGGCAAATTGCTGCCACCATGCCTGTTGCCGAGCTACGGATTGCTTGGCGGCGGCAAGCATCCATTGCTGCGGAACGCGGATTTCCCGCGCCAGCTCCGTGTCAATGTTTTTAATCGGCGCAATACTGCATGCGCCAAGCAATAAGGTTAGGAATAGGGTGCTTTTGCTAAATGGCATGTTATTCTCCGCTGAGGGCTTGCACAGGATCAAGTTTGGCGGCATTTTTTGCGGGTAAATAGCCAAAGAGTATGCCGATGCCGGTAGCACAGGCAAAAGCAAGAATAATAGATTGGGTGGAATATATCATGCTGAAATCGCTATAGCTAAGTGTGATGATTTTGCCTAAACCGAATGCTAATCCGATACCAATAATGCCGCCGATTAAACACAGCAATATGGCTTCAATTAAAAATTGCCGCATGATATCGCTTTGACGTGCGCCGACTGCCATACGAATACCAATTTCTTGTGTACGTTCTGTTACAGAGACTAACATAATATTCATTACACCAATGCCGCCAACAATTAAAGAAATGACCGCTATTGCGGAGATGAGTAAAGATAAAGCTTGCATAGTTTCAGTAATAGTTTGACGGAGAGAGTCATTATTAAATAAAGTAAAATCTTCGCCACCATGGCGATGAATTAAAATACGCTTTACTGCATCCTCTGCAACTGCGCTATCTACGCTGTCGGAAATGCGGAGAATGATATTGGATACATAAGTTTGTCCCAACAAACGACTCATCACAGAAGTATAGGGTGCCCAAACTCCAAGACTATTACTATTAGAAAAACGATTTTGATTACTTAAATCTATGATTCCAATAATGGTAAGCGGCATGTTGTTGATTAATACTACTTGCCCTAAAGGATTTTTCTTACCAAATAATTGTTGGGCACCTTTAGTATCTAAATAGCCTACAGATTTATGTTGTTCAATATCCGAGTGAACTAAGCCCCTTCCTTGAACGATAGGGATATTTTGTACTTGAAAATATTGTTCACCTATCCCAGTAATGGAAGCATTAATTTCTTTATCATTGATGCGCAAAATTTCAAAGCTGCTAACACTTGGAGTAGCTGAGTCAATAAAGCTTTGTTGAGCTAAAATTTGGGCATCATCACTGGTCAAGGTGCGAATACGTTTTGCATGCCGATCACCAAAATGTCCAGGAAATACTTCAATGGTATTTGAACCTAAATCACTAATACTGGAAAGTACTTGCTGCTGTGAACCTTGACCAAGTGCGACCATACTCACGACTGAGGCAATGCCGATAATAATGCCGAGCATAGTTAAAAATGCACGCAATTTATGTCCCATAATCGCGCGCACCGCCATGGCAAAAGCAGAACTTAAAGCTCTGATTGCAAATAAATCACGACCGCGTGCAAAAGCTTTAGGCTGTGGCGGCTTCATATCGCGTTCATGCTTTCTGCTATCATTGATGATTCGCCCGTCTTTGAGCTCAATTACACGGTCGGCACTGGCGGCAATTATGGGGTCATGTGTGACTAAAATGACAGTATGCCCTTCGCTGTGCAATTCGCGCAAAATCCGCATCACTTCGCGTCCCGATTCGCTATCCAGTGCGCCGGTCGGCTCATCGGCAAAAATGATTTTGCCACCGTTCATCAAAGCGCGGGCAATAGAAACTCTCTGCTGTTGCCCGCCTGATAATTGCGTGGGTTTATAGCTGCAGCGCTCGCCTAGTCCAAGACGATTAAGCAAAGCATCGGCACGCGCTAAACGTTGTGTCTTATTTACGCCAGCATAGACGGCAGGAATTGCCACATTTTCACGTGCCGTTAAATCATTGAGTAAATGATAACGCTGAAAAATAAAGCCAATATGCTCACGACGCAAACGTGCACGCGCACGAATGCTTAACTGCTTGGTATTTTCGCCTTCAAGCCAATAATCACCCTCACTAGGTCTGTCAAGACAGCCTAAAATATTCATTAAGGTAGATTTTCCTGAACCAGATTGCCCAATAATTGCAATCATTTCGCCAGCATGAATTTCGATATCTAAGCTATGCAAAACAGTAACTTCTGTTTCGCCGTTACCATAGCGTTTAATTAGATTCTGTGTTTTAATCAGCACTTCACACATTTAGAATATTCTCGGTCCTTTTGGTGAAGATGATGGATTATCTGCATGACTAACAATCACCGCTTCACCTTCTTGCAAACCATTCAACACTTCCGCATATACGCCATCTTCCAATCCAACTTCAATCTTACGTTTCTCAGCTTGACCATTTATTAAGACAGATACCATTGTTTCGCCATTTGGTAAGTTTTCAATTGCCGTCATGGGGATTAAGAGGACGTTTTCTGCTTTATCAACCTCAATGGCAATCGTAGCAGTCATGCCATAGCGTAAAAATCCCGCTGCATTATCCACATCAATATGCCCGTAATAATAAATCGCGCTACTGCTGCTGATGCTGCCATTATCGGAAATTTCTTTTGGTGCAGGATCAATACTGGATAATACGCCTTGATAAATTTGGTTGTTTTTACCTAGTAAAGTTACTTTAACGGGTAAGCCGACCTTCATCACAGCAATATCTGCTTCCGCAATTTCTGCTTTAATTGTCATTACATCTGTACGTGCCAAAGTAACAATCGTTGGGCTGGATTGCACCGCATTAACGCTTTGTCCTCCTTCAACCGCCGCTGCAATAACCGTTCCAGCAATTGGTGCAGTTACCTGCGTATGGTTTAAATTTAAACTCGCATTAGCAATTGTTAGTTCGCTTTGGCGAATATTTGCTTGTGCTTCAATGATTGCATTTTGAGCACTATTGAGTGTTGCCAAAGCATTTTCTTGCGCTTCTTTTGAGCCTGCACCTTGTTTGTACAAATTATTGGCGCGATTATAGGCTTGTTGTGCTTGTTTTAGTGTTGACTGTGCTCGTGCTAACGCCGCTTGCTGGCTTTTTAATTGTGCTTCAGCAGTTAATTTGGCATTTTCCTGTGAGCGGGCATCAACCTCTGCAATTACATCACCCGCCTTGACTATGTCACCAATTTTTACATGCATTTGCGCAATTTCTCCTGAAACTTGCGCGCCGACCTGCACAATTTTTTGCGGATAAATTTTGCCGCTGGCATTTACTAGGTAAGACAAATCACCGCGGCGAACCTTTTCGGTAATATATTGCTGTGCCGAATCGGCTTCTTGCCGCTTGGCTTGATGCTGCTGCCAAGCATAGACCGCGCTGCCCAAAATAACGATAATAATTAGAAACTTCAGCCAAGAAAAACCTCGGCTACGGATTGATTGCTGCATAGTGTCCTTCCTCATTCGGCGGCTATTATAGCGATGCGTGCCATAAAGATAAGCTACAAGGCGGTAATCTTGATGCATGTTTGCACCAGCCGCATGAATATTTTGACGCTAAGCGCTACAATTAGAATTCGTTTGGGCAAAAAAAAGCCCCGTGTGTCGGGGCATATATTTCTGTCACATTGCGATGGAGCACATTATAGGGAGAAAAAGGCGGTGGCGCAAGTTTTTCTTTAAAAACAATATAGTATGAAAAAGGTTCTATATTAAATAATTGATTTTTTGAATTTTTATTGTCGTTTTTTATTAACTTTGCCAAGCAAAACAGAAATATTTCTATACTTGATTTAATGGTAGATAATTAAAAATCATTTAAAATCATTATTTTGTAAATAAGTTGCTGATTTTGTCAAAAATATATTTGCTATTCTTAATGCCATTTATTATTATTAACCACGACAGAGCTGTCATGTACTCTGTCACATTGCCTCATGATGATTTTACCCCGCCCGATTGGTCGGGGTTTTTTTTGTCTTGAAATCTGTTTGCTATCGATTAAGTCTGCGGAGGTTCCTGCTTTGCGCTAAAATAAGCGCATATTTTTATTGTTCATCATATAAGGAAAAAGTATGACTCAGTACGTTCTCGTCATCAATTGCGGCTCTTCAAGTTTGAAATATGCGGTAATTGATCCGGTCACAGGCGATTCGCCTTTAAAAGGCTTAGCCGAAAAATTGGGACATCCAGTCGGTATGTTCACGGCAAAAACCGCTTCGGGCAAAACGCAATATGATTTGAATCCGGGAACGCATGAAAAGGCTTTGGAGGTTTTAGTCGAAGTGTTGAAAGCCGAAAATCTGATGGAAAGCATTCAGGCGGTCGGGCATCGTGTGGTGCATGGCGGCGAATATTTTTCCGAATCGGTTTTGGTTAATGAAGATGTGCGGGCGAAAATTGCCGATTGTATCCGTTTGGCACCTTTGCATAATCCCGCGCATGTGGAAGGCATCGATGCCGCTTTGCATCATTTCGGCGATTTGCCGCAGGCGGTGGTTTTTGATACCGCTTTCCATCAACAAATGCCGGAAAATGCTTATTTATACGCGCTGCCTTATGAATATTACACGAACTGGCATATTCGCAAATACGGCTTCCATGGCACTTCATACCGCTATATCGCTTCGCAATTGCCTGAATTGCTGGGCAAGGAAAAAGTCAAATCGATTGTTTGCCATTTGGGCAACGGCGGTTCTGTGGCGGCGATTAACAGCGATCATTCGGTGGATACCACTATGGGCTTAACTCCGCTGGAAGGTTTGGTGCACGGCACGCGTACCGGCGACATCGACCCCGCCATTCCCAGCATTTTGATGGAACAATTCGATGTTGATGCCAAAGAAATGAGCGATATTTTATGGAAACGCTCCGGTTTACTCGGTCTGTCCGGTATTTCCAATGATTGCCGTACGTTGGAAGAGGAAATGGAAAAAGGCAATGCCGCAGCGATTCGGGCGATGGAAGTCTATTGCTACCGTTTAGCCAAACATATCGGCGCGCAATTGGTGGCTTTAGGCGGCTGCGATGTTTTGGTCTTTACCGGCGGTATCGGAGAGAATTCCGATTATGTCCGCCGCCGCACCGTCGAGCATTTGGCTTTCTTAGGTTTTAGCCTCGACCAAGCGCGCAATAAAGAAGTGCTGTTCGGTAAAACCGGCGCGATTCATGCCCAAGGCAGTCTGCCGGTTTGGGTGGTGCCGACCAATGAGGAATTATTGATTGCCCGCGATACCGCCGCTTTGGCTGCCTAATAAGGAAAATCGATGAGTAAAAGTATCTTATTAGTCGGTACTTACAAGCAAGTAGGTCTGACTTCCGCCGTGCTCGGTTTATATCACGCGCTGGATCGCAAAGGGGTAAAAACTGGTTTTTTCAAACCTGTGATGCAATATGCCGAAGGTCAGCAAAGCGATGTCAGCTATGATTTGATGGCGAAATATTGCCGCGGCAATGCCGAGCCTTTAAGCCCTGAAACGGTGCAGGAAGCGCTAGACAGCCATTCGCTTGACGAGTTGATGGAAGAATTACTGCGCCGCTACGAAGATGCCCGCGGCGATGCTGATGTCGTGATTTTAGAGGGTTTATTGGAATCCTCCGCTGTGCCTTATGCGGCGCAGGTCAATCAGGCGGTCGCCCGCGCTTTAAATGCGGAAGTCATTATCGTCAGTAGCGCGGAAGTAGAATCCGTCTCGCGTTTGGATAATCAAATCGCCTTCGTGGCGGAACAATTCGGCGGTTTTAATGGTCGCCAATTATTGGGCGCGATTATCAACCATGTGGACGGAAAAGGGCTTAGCCGAGCGCAGTTGGAAGGATTGGCCTGTTTTAAACAAGCGAATTTCCTGCTCTTAGGCGCCATCCCCTCCAAGCCGGAATTAAGCGCGCCGCGCGTCAGCGATTTGCAAAAGCATCTCAATGCCAGCGTCTTATTTGCCGGCGAGATGGAGACAAGACGCGTGCAAGAGATTGTGATTTTTGCCCGCACCGTTCCCAATGCCAGACAATATCTCATTCCCAACAATTGCATTTTCTGTCCGGGCGACCGCGACGATGCTTTGATGGCGGTAACGATTTCCGCTTCCGCAGGAACGCAGTTGGCCTGCTTGGTTCTCACAGGCCCGACGGAGCCTTCAAAAACGGTATTGGAATTATGCCGTCCCCTGATTGAGAAATCGGGGTTGCCCTTGCTGCATGTGGACTCAAACACATGGGGCTTGGTTGGCTTGATGGAAGGATTTAACCGCTATCTGCCTCTTGACGACTCGACCCGCTTGAATAAAACGCAGGAATTTTTCGCCGATCATATTGCCTATGACTGGGTGCAGGATTATCTGCAAGACGTGCGCGAAAATATTTTATCGCCCGCTTCTTTCCGCTATCAGTTGGTGAAAGATGCAATTGCGGCAAATAAAAATATTGTACTGCCCGAAGGCGACGAGCCGCGCACGGTGGTGGCGGCAAGCCAAGTGGCTGCCCGCGGCATGGCGCGCTGCGTCTTATTGGCCAATCCTGCCAGTGTGGCGCAAGTGGGGGAGCAGCAGGGCGTTACCTTGGGCGAAGGCATTACGGTCGTCGATCCGGATGCGGTGCGGGAAAATTATGTGGCGCGTTTGGTGGAATTGCGTGCCAACAAAGGCATGACCGAAGTCATGGCGCGCGAGCAATTGCGCGATAACGTGATGCTCGGCACCATGATGCTGGAAGCCGGCGAAGTGGACGGATTGGTCTCTGGCGCGGTGCATACCACAGCCAATACCATGCGTCCGCCTTTGCAAATCATCAAAACCGCTCCAGGAGCGAAAATGGTGTCTTCCGTTTTCTTCATGTGCCTGCCCGACAGCGTGATGGTTTACGGCGACTGCGCGATTGTGCCGAAGCCTAATGCCGATGAATTGGCACAAATTGCCATTCAGTCCAACGATACCGCCAAGGCTTTCGGCTTAAATCCGCGCGTGGCGATGATTTCTTATTCCACCGGTTCTTCCGGCAGCGGCGAAGATGTGGAAAAAGTCAAAGCGGCGACTGAAAAAGTACGCGAACTGCGTCCAGACATTATTGTTGACGGTCCCTTGCAATATGATGCGGCGGCAGTCGCTTCCGTAGCGGCAAGTAAAGCGCCGAATTCTCCGGTCGCCGGTCAGGCGAATGTATTCGTATTCCCCGATTTAAATACCGGCAATACGACCTACAAAGCGGTGCAACGTTCGGCAAACGCCATTTCCATGGGACCGGTCTTACAGGGAATGCGCAAACCGGTCAATGATTTGTCGCGCGGCGCTTTGATTGACGATATCGTCTATACGATTGCCATTACCGCGATTCAAGCAGCGCAAAATGACTGATTGGCTGTCGGAAGTGCGTTTCAACGAGCAGGGATTGGTGGCAGTCAGTGCAATTGATGCCGATGACCGCCAACTGCTCATGCAGGCATGGATGAATGCCGAAGCCTTGCAAGCCACGATTGCCCGCGGCGAAATGGTTTATTACAGCCGTTCGCGCCGCCAATTGTGGCATAAGGGCGAAACTTCGGGGCATACGCAAACGCTGATAGCCCTGTATTTGGACTGCGACGGCGACAGTTTGCTGGCGGAAGTGCGGCAAAAAGGCGGCATTGCCTGCCATACCGGACGCCGCAGCTGCTTTTATCGCCAATTCATTGACGGGCAATGGCAGGAATGTCTGCCCGTTTTAAAATCAACGGAAGCCATTTATGGAAAATAATGCCTTATCGGAATTGGAAAAAATTATCGCTGCGCGGCGTAGTGCCGCTGCTGACGACAGCTACACCGCACAGCTCTTGCAGGCGGCGCCTGAAAAACTGCTGAAAAAAATCGGGGAGGAAGCGACGGAAATCGTGATTGCGGCGGTCGGTCAAGGACGCGAAGCCGTATTGTATGAAAGTTGCGACCTTATTTATCACTTAATGGTCTTATGGGCGCGCGAAGGTATCGCTTTGCAAGATATTTCGCTAGAATTAGCGCGACGTTTCGCCCTTTCGGGCTTGGAAGAAAAAGCAAATCGTAAATAATGAGGTATTCTTATGGGTATTAGTCCTATTCAACTGTTAATCGTATTAGTCATTGTGGTCTTGATTTTCGGCGGCAAACGCCTGCGCACCTTAGGCTCGGATTTGGGTAGTGCCATCAAAGGCTTTAAAAACGAAATGAAAAGCGAGGAAGAGACTTCGCAGCCGCAGCAACGCGTCAGTCATGAGCAAAGAGATGATGGCGTGATTGACGGCGAAGTGACTTCAAAAGACAAAACCGTTTAAGCATCGGGAAACAAGCCATGTTCGATATTGGCTTTTGGGAGCTGGCTGTGATTGCCGTTATCGGCATCGTCGTAGTCGGTCCCGACAAATTGCCTGAAGTGGTGCGCAGTATTATGGTCATGGTGCGCAAAATACAGCGTATGTTCAGCGATGTGCGCGGCGACATCGAACGCGAGCTGCATTTGGACGAAGTACGGCGCAGCGTGGATGAAATGGATTTGCAAGAGCATATCCGCAAATTGAACCAATCGGTTATCGAGACTGAAAAAAAAGTGCGTTCGGAAGGCAATAAAATTTTGCAAGATATTGATTCGGAGGTTAAAGCCGTTGAGCAATCTTTGCAAAACATTGCCGATGAGCGCGCGCAAACTGCGGGCGGACATGAGCGGATAACGCAATATGAGGTACCTGCCCAGTCTGAAGCCGAAGCTGAGCGCGACAGCGGCATCGAACATATCGGCGCCGCCGTCGATAGTCCTGCTTCCGATACCTTAGCCGATACCGCTTCTTCCGCCAAGCCGAGCTGAATCATTTATGAGTACTTTACCGCCTAATACTGAAAATGAAGACGAAGAAATGTCTTTAGTCGAGCATTTGGTCGATTTGCGCCGCAGCCTGATCAATATCTTATTGGTAATGCTGGGCGTATTTGTCTTAATGCTGCCTTTTAACCAATCCATTTACGAATTCTTTGCCCGCCCTGTCTTGATGAACTTGATGCCGGGGCAAAAAATGCTGGCGCAGCAGCCGATAGATGTTTTTCTGACGCCGATTAAAGTCTGTTTTTTCATGGCGGTGCTGATTAGCATTCCGTGGACGTTGTATCAAATTTGGCGTTTTGTCGCGCCGGGCATGTATCGGCATGAAAAACGCCTGATGCTGCCGATGGTGGTTTCTTCAACGCTCTTATTTTATTTAGGTGTTTTATTCGCCTATTTTGTGATTTTGCCGCTGATGTTCAGTTTCTTGGTCAAAACGGGGGCATCTTTGCAAGGCGTTGAATTAATGCCGGATATTACCGGCTATGTCAGTTTAAGCTTGGCGATGTTCATGGCATTCGGCTTGGTATTTGAAGTGCCGGTGGCAACCGTGATTTTAATCCGCATGGGTGTGGTGGAAATTAAAACCTTAACCGCCAAGCGGCCTTATATCATTCTGATTGCTTTTGTGGTGGGAATGCTACTGACACCGCCCGATATTTTTTCACAGACCTTATTGGCGGTGCCGATGCTTGTGCTATTTGAAATCGGCATTTTGGTAGCGAAATATTGGCAAGGAAATACTGAAGAGAGTGAAGAAGAAAAAGCCCGCTAAGGGCTTTTTTAATGCTTGGCAGATTCAAGTATGAAGTGCAACGCGCCCAAAGCTAGCTTTAACCTCCAATGGCGTCATAAAGCCTAGCACCTTACGAGGACGATTATTCAAATTGTCCTCTATCTCTTTGATGAATTCAGCGCAGAGATTATCAAG
>NZ_JBXGGR010000011.1:0-10352 GCF_056855035.1 Suttonella sp. | reverse complement strand
GTTTTTTACAAGACAAATTGCCTGTTTCTTTAAGTTGTCGTCTCCAACCAAACACGGTGTGTCTTGATACACCAAAAGCTTCTATAACAAGGTGAATGTTCTTGCATTTGTCATAATAAGCCAAGGCTTTTTGTCTGATTTCTAGTGAATAAGCCATTTGAAGTAGTGATTAGTGAATGGTGATGGAGATATGGGGATGATTGGTATTTTTTCAAGGTTTGTTGGTTATAACAGCTATACAAGGCACCGACCGTACAGAGCACAAAGTCAAACAAACCGCCCCCGATACTTTTTCAATTCCCCGGCTATATCACTCACATCAAACGCTGCAATCCCATTTCCCAAAAGGCTTCTTCCATACGTGTGGCCGTTTTAAATACCGTAAGCAGAGATTGCTGCTGCGCCGGTGTGATATCCGCAGCCAGTTTATCCAGATGCCGTTTGGCATAGTCCACCGCTTCTCGGTATTCGGCACTTGCGTACATTTCAATCCACGGGCGATAAGGATTATTCTCTAAGATGGTGAAAGCTTGCGCCAATATCCAATCGACCGACTTCGCATAGCCAATCAAACAGGGCAGCAAAGCAACATGCAAACTCAGCAAATCGCCGCTTGCGCCGCAATCCAGTACGTAACGCGTATATGCCACACAAGCACCGGCTTCCGATTCTTGATGCAGCTGTTCTTCGCTAATGCCCCATTGTCTGCAATATTCGATATGCAAGGCAATTTCCGTATCCAACATGGCATTGATACCTGCTTGCGCATAGCGCATATCCTCAATACGACGGCTTTTGTAAATTGCCAAACCCCATGCACGGGTAAAGTGCCGCAGAAATAAATAATCCTGTTTCAAATAATGTTGAAAGCTTTCTTCGGCAAGCGTCCCCTGCGCCAATTGCCGTAAAAATTCATGTTGGGTATAGGCTTGCCATTCTTGCTGGGCTTGCGTTTTTAACTGTTCGAAAAAAGACATGATTTTCTCTCTGTGCGGTAAAAGGATGTAAAGAATCGGTATGCACAAATTCTGCGGCTGCGAGTTTGAATACGATAACAGCCTCCGCTATCGATTGATAGCGGAGGCTGGGTTTTGAGAGAATTAGAATTTTGCGCGCAGCAGGTTTTCTAATTTTTCTTGGTCGGCGGCGAATTTGCGGATGCCTTCGGCAAGTTTTTCCACTGCCATCGCATCGCTATTGTGCTGCCACAGGAATTCCGCTTCCGTTAAAGGCGCGGGTTTTTCCTGATAAGCGCCTTTGTCTTCCAATTGGCGCGGCAGGGCTTCTTCGCTGGCTTGTAATTCCGCTAAGAGAGGCGGAGCAATGGTCAGGCGGTCGCAGCCGGCAATGGCGGTAATTTCGCCGCGATTGCGGAAGCTGGCGCCCATGACGATAGTTTTATAGCCATGCGCTTTGTAGTAGTCATAAATGCTTTTGACGGATAAGACACCGGGGTCTTCTTCCGCGCTGTAGTCTTTGCCGGTATTGGCTTTGTACCAATCCAAAATGCGCCCGACAAAAGGCGAGATGAGATAAACACCGGCTTCCGCGCAGGCACGCGCTTGGGCTTGCGAGAATAATAAGGTGAGATTGCAGTTAATGCCCTCTTTTTCTAAGATTTCTGCGGCGCGGATACCCTGCCATGTGGAGGCGATTTTAATCAAAATGCGCTCATTGCCGATGCCGGCTTGATTGTATAAATGAATTAATTGGCGCGCTTTGGCGGCGGTTTTGTCGCTGTCATAAGAAAGGCGGGCATCCACTTCGGTAGAAACGCGCCCTGGTACGATTTTCAGGATTTCTAAGCCGATATTGACCGCCAATTTGTCCTGCGCATGAGATAATTGTTCTTCGATGTCATTGCTCTGGCTTTTGCCGTAGGCGACGGCTTCATCAATCAGCGCGGCGTACTGCGGCAGTGCGGCGGCGCTTAAAATCAGCGAGGGATTGGTGGTCGCATCTTGCGGCTGATATTGCTTAATCGCTTCGATGTCGCCGGTATCGGCAACCACGACGGTCATTTGTTTCAGGGCTTCGAGTTGGTTCATACGTTCTCCTAAATATGATACTGCGCACAGATACGGCGCAAATCGTCAATCTGATTGGCGGCAAGTAAATCCGCAATCAGGGCTTCATTATCCAGCATTTCTGCAAGAGCAGCCATGTTTTCCAAATGGCTGTTGGAATCTTGTGCGGCAAGTGTGAAAAACAGTCTGGCGTCTTTGCTGCGGTCATCGGCATCAAAAACGACTGGACGCTCGACTGTCATAAAACTGACTACGCTGCGTGCAACCATTTCCGCATTACCTTGGGCGTGCGGCATGGCGATATCGGGGGCAATCACGATATAGGCGCCGTGCTTTTCAATGCTGTCGATGATGGCTTGCACATAGGCGGGCTGAATGCTGCCGTCAGCCAACAGTACACTGCAGGCATGGCGAACGGCGCTTTGCCAATCGGCAAATTGTTCGGCAAAGATGATGCGTTGTTTGGAAATCATATTGCTAAGTAGCATGGTAATCCTCTTAGGTCAGAATATGCGGCTGATTAAAATAACAATAATTCGGTCTTGGTATTGTCTGATACCGAATGCATCTGAAAATATCAGCCGGCAGAAAATATAAATTTTAGCCTAATTTTTTGCTTGAGAGAAAAATATAGTCTCTTCAGATTAAAATGATACGCCTTAAAACAACATATTGAAATATTTTTCAATATGTTGAAAATTTTTATTATCTCATTTTAATCTGAAGACACTATAGTCGGAGAAGTGGAAAAGTAGTACAAGGCGGCGAGCCGCAGACAGTACAAGAGCGTACGGAAAGGCGAGTCAACGCCGTAATACTTTTTCAATTCTTCGACTATATAAATGCCCCTGCTGCAAGAGCAAGGGCATTACTGCGGATGAGATTTAAGGCTCCGAGCGCGGCAGTAAGGCGTCCGAGCCTTCTTCAAAGTGTCGCTCGTGCAGGCTGGGCGGCTTCAGGAAGGGTTTCTCGCCGGTGTTGTCATGCTGACCGAGCAATTTGCCGTTTATTTCCGTGCCGTAGAGGGTGTGCTTATGAAAATCCTGATATTTCTCGCGCGTTTCTTTGGCATCTCCGGTGTAGCGCGGGTCTTGCGGGCGTTCATGGGCGTTCACATAGTAGGCGACGTCCCAAGCTTCTTGAGTATTCAATTTACCCGGTTGTCCCAGCGGCATGTTCCATTGGATATAGGCGGCGGCAGTAAAGATGCGCGTCATGCCTGCACCCCAGTTATAAGAGCCGTCGCCCCATAAGGGCGGGAAGGTGTATTGTCCTGCGGTTTTTAATCCTTGCCCGTCATCGCCGTGGCAGGTGCTGCAATATTGGCGGTAAACGCTTTCGCCGCGTGCATAATCCGGCGCTAAAGGCGGTTTTTCCAATCCGTTGAAACCGCGCCCGGCAATCGGGCGGCTGTCATAGACTTGCGCGCCTTTTGCCAGCCATTGATGATAGGCGGCGAGTGCCAGCATGGTATCGGAGCCGTATTCGGGCGCGATGCCGTTCATCGAATAAGAAAAACAGCCGGCAATGCGTTCTTCGAGATTATTGACATGGCGGTTTTTGGGGCGATAGTTCGGCAAAGTGGTCATGGCAGGCCAAATCGGACCGGAATATGCCATGCGTCCTTCTCCCATATGGCAGCTGCGGCAGTTCATGTCGTTAAACACATATTTGCCGCGCAATTGCTGCGTATTCATAAATAAATCATAGCCTTTTAAGATGACGGATTTAAGCTCAGGATGCATTTTCTCGTCTTGGATAAGGTCGTCAATAGTGGGGGATTGATGAATGTAGGCGCCTTCTTTAAACGGCGGCAGATTGACGTTGTAATGTTCCGCCCACAGGGGAAGAGACAGGGCGGCAAGCATACTGATATATAGAGTTTTCATGGCTTTTCTCCCTCTGCGCCCTGCGCAGCTTGAGCGGCAAGGTAAAGACTGACCGCCTGAATATCTTCCGGCGTGAGGCGTTTGGCGATGCTGAGCATCAGTTCGTTCACATCATTGCGGCGTTGCCCGCTTTCCCATAGCTGTAATTGCTTTTGCAGATAATGTGCATGTTGCCCCGCAAGCGGCGGGAAAATATCGCCCGCGCCGCGATTATCCGGACCATGACAGGCGACGCAAGGCGGTAAATAGCGATCCCAATCGCCGCGCATCGCCAGTTTTTCGCCATGGGCAAGCAAGGCGGCATCAGCTTCTATCGACTCGATGTCAGGAATAGGCAGGGCGGCATAATAAGCGGAAATATCGGCAATTTGTTGTTCGTCTAACATATTGGCGAAAGCCGTCATGCTCGGCGCTTCGCGCTCGCCGTTTTTAATATCCAGCATTTGTTTATGCAGATAAGCGGCAGGCAGTCCGGCTAAGCGCGGCCAACTTTCCGCCTCGCCGCTATTATCCTTGCCTGCGCCGTTTTCCTGATGACAGGCGCTGCACAGCACCGCCGTTTCTTTTCCGCGGTCGGGGTCACCCGTGATGTCCGCCCAACAGGGCAGAAGGGCAAATCCCACAGCAGTTATGATGGTTGTTTTCATCGTATTGCCTCATTGTTGTGGGGAAATCCGTGTGCTTGTTGTTGAAATATTATTAAACACTGATGGTGGGTGCATATTAACGAATTATCATGATGACAGCAAGCGTTCTTAAAAATCGTGATGATTTTTTGCGTGATGAAAATTCAATAGCAAACTAGGGGTAGCGTGTAGAAGAAGGGCTGCATTTAAGAATTTCTTATAAGATGTTGATGTAAAAATTCATTCTCATTTTTTAATGAGGCAATATGCCTACACTCGGCTTAAAGCGATCAGATATTAGAGCGTAATGATTGTTAGCGTCCGCGTTTTTTGCTCGGCAGGTTTTGCAGCGGTGCTTCGTAGAGTCCGTATTCTAACATTTTCTTTTTCAGGGTGTTGCGCGTGATGCCCAGCCATAGCGCGGCATGGCTTTGGTTGTTTTGATTGTAGTGCAGAGCTTGCTGAATGAGGAGGCGTTCGCATTCGCCGATGATGAGGGCATGCAGGTTTTCCGCGCGTTCCTCGCCCTCAAGGGTGGCTAAATATTGGCGGACGCTATCGGAAATCGCTTGTTCAAGGGAAGAGGACATAAACATCTCGGCACAAATCGGCGGACTATCTTACTCCAAAGCTCCGTCTTTTTCATAAGCTTTGCTTAGCACTTTATGCCAAAGGTTTAGGCCGCGATTTTTCACATTCGGGCATGATGATACAAAGCCGCGACTATTCCCCAACTCAAGTCCTCATCATATTTTGCCTAGAGGACTGTAAAAAAAACAGATAAAAAACAAGTAAGATAACCCATGCCGCCCTGCCTTTCAGGTATAATGCGGCGGTTTTTTACTTTACCTCATTTTGGAGCGACCGCATTTATGGCGCAAATATTGGTCTTAAACGGCCCGAATTTAAACCTGCTCGGCACGCGAGAGCCGCAGCACTACGGCAGTCTCACGCTTGCCGACATTGAAGAACGCTTAAGCGCATTGGCAGAAGCCTTTGAGCATGAGATCGAATTTTTTCAACACAATCACGAAGGCACGCTGATTGATTTGATTCACGAAGCGGGACGGCATGAAGTCGATTTCATTATTTTCAATCCCGCCGCTTTCACGCATACCAGTGTCGCCCTGCGCGATGCGCTCAAAGCCGTCGATATTCCTTTTATTGAAGTACACCTTTCCAATATTCATCGCCGAGAAGCATTCCGCCAGCACAGCTATTTCAGCGATATTGCCGTCGGAACGATTAGCGGTCTCGGCGCGACGGGCTATGAATTGGCCCTCATCGCCGCTCACCAACATCTCACACAGTCTGCCGAATAGGAGGCATCATGGATATCCGCAAAATTAAAAAACTGATCGAAATGCTAGAGGCTTCAGACGTTGCCGAAATCAAAATCACCGAGGGCGAAGAAAGCGTGCGCATCAGCCGCTACGTCAATCAAATGCAAAGCATGCCCGTGCAATATGCCGCTGCGCCGCAAATCATCGCCGCCGGCACGCAGGCTGCCGCCGTCAGCACACCGAGCATCGCCGCTGAAGACAGCAAAGCCGCACCCGCCGTGACCGGCAAAGCCATCCGCTCGCCGATGGTCGGCACTTTCTATGCCTCGCCCTCTCCCGATGCTGATGTATTTGTCAAAATCGGACAAACGGTTAAAGCTGGCGATACCGTCTGCATTATCGAAGCCATGAAGATGTTTAACCGCATCGAAGCGGAATTCTCCGGCAAAATCAAAGAAATCTTGGTGGAAAACGGTCAACCCGTAGAATACGACCAGCCGCTATTCATTGTTGAATAAGGAGGCGCAGATGTTTAACAAAGTCTTGATCGCAAACCGCGGCGAGATTGCGCTGCGCGTACTGCGTGCCTGCCGCGAATTAGGCATTGAAACGGTCGCCGTGCATTCCAAAGCCGATGCCGATTTAAAACACGTGCTGCTTGCCGACGAATCGGTCTGCATCGGTCCTGCCGCCTCATCGGAAAGCTATCTGAACATGGCGAGCATTATCGCTGCCGCCGAAGTAACCAATGCCGAAGCCATTCATCCCGGCTACGGATTTTTATCGGAAAACGCCGATTTTGCCGAACGCGTCGAAGAATCGGGCTTTACTTTTATCGGTCCGAAAGCCGAAACCATTCGCATGATGGGCGACAAAGTCGAAGCGATTAAAGCCATGAAAGCCGCCGGCATTCCCTGTGTACCGGGTTCGGGCGGACCTTTGGGCAATGACGCCGCCGAAATCAAACACATCGCCAAAAGCATCGGCTATCCCGTGATTGTGAAAGCGGCAGGCGGCGGCGGCGGACGCGGCATGCGCGTAGTGCGCAGCGAAGAAGAAGTCGTGGAAGCGGTCAAGCTGACCAAAGCCGAAGCCAAGCAAGCCTTTGGCAACGACATGGTATATATGGAAAAATTCCTTGAAACCCCGCGCCATATCGAAATCCAAGTCTTAGCGGACAAACACGGCAACGCCATCCATTTGGGCGAGCGCGACTGCTCCCTGCAACGCCGCCATCAAAAAGTCTTGGAAGAAGCGCCGGCACCCGGCATCAGCGCCGAACAGCGTGCCGAAATCGGCAAAATCTGCACCGATGCCTGCAAACGCATCGGCTATGTCGGCGCAGGCACTTTTGAATTCCTCTATGAAAACGGACAATTCTATTTCATCGAAATGAATACGCGCGTGCAAGTCGAACACCCTGTTACGGAAATGATTACCGGCGTGGACATCGTGCGCGAACAATTGCGCATCGCCGCAGGACTGCCGCTCTCCTATCGACAAGAAGACATCCGCATCAAAAGCCATGCCATCGAATGCCGCATCAATGCCGAAGACCCGCGCAGCTTCGTTCCTTCGCCGGGGAAAATCAAAGAATTTCATGCACCGGGCGGCTTGGGTATCCGCGTAGAATCGCATCTGTACAGCGGCTACAGCGTGCCGCCGCATTATGACTCCATGATCGGCAAAATCATCTCTTGGGGCGAAGACCGCGACACCGCTATTGCGCGCATGCAAGTCGCCCTCTCCGAAACCGTGATTGAAGGCATCAAAACCAATATCCCGCTGCATCAAGATTTGCTCAATGACGACACTGTAAAACAAGGCGGCATGGACATTCATTATTTGGAACACAAACTCGGGCTTGCCTGATTGACTGCCCCTGCTTGCAGGGGCTTTTTACTCATCGCTCTGAAAAAATCTTATATGAAAAAATCTTATCTGCTTATCTCCGTCCTACTGCTGAGCGCCTGCAGCCCAAGCGCGCCACTCTACCGCGACAGCACGGACGCCTTAGGACTAAGCCCCGCCTATGACCGCGTGGAAAGCAGCGCCGTCGCGCCGCAACAAGCACCGCCCGACCTGGCGGACGGCGAACAAATCATTGCCCACAGCAACGGACGCTATATGAAAACCGTCGTCCGCAACGGTCTGTTAGACGATTATGCCGATGTTTATTATCCCAACGGACAACTCCATTCCCACACCGCGCTCAAAGCCGGCATCGCCCAAGGCTGGTCGGACGGCTACCGCATCGACGGCAGCCGTATGAGCCGCCTGCTCTATCAAGACGGACGCATTATCCGCTGGCAGCGCTTTGACGCATCTGGACAACTCATTGAAGAAGGCAAAGGCGAGCCGATCGCCACACATAAAGGACAATAATGCAAGACCCGCAATGGCTGGAACTCAGCCTTACCGCACACAGCGAAGACGAAGCCTTTTTACTGGAAACCGCTTTAGAACTCAGCGGCGCGCTCGCCGTTACCTACCAAGCGGCAGACGAAGAAGAAATCTTTGAACCGCCGATCGGCAGCACGCCCTTATGGCAAAGCACCAAAGTTACCGGACTCTACGACCTTAACGCCGACCGCCAAGCCGTGCTTGCCGCCCTGCGCAGCAGCTTGGGCGAAGACTATCCCATCGCCGAACACCTAGTTAAAGACAGCGATTGGGTGCGCGCTTGGCTGGATTATTTCCAACCCATCCGCTTCGGCGAACATTTTTGGGTCGCCGCCACCGAGCATGAAATTGAAGACGACAATGCCATTGTCCTGCGTCTCGACCCCGGTCTAGCCTTCGGCACAGGCACGCACCCCTCCACCGCTATGTGCCTTAACTACCTCGTCAATAAAGCCGAGCTGCAAGGCAAAACCGTCTATGACTACGGCTGCGGCAGCGGTATCTTAGGCATCGCAGCGGCATTGGCGGGCGCAAAAGCCGTCTATCAAACCGACATCGATCCGCAAGCCCTGATTGCCAGCGCCGATAATGCGGAAAAAAACCACGTCGGCGAGAAAATACACCTCTGCGCCAATCCTGCCGACGCGCCCGCCGTGGATATATTAATCGCCAACATCCTGCTTGAGCCCCTATGCTTGCTGCGCCCGCAATTCGAGCAACATCTGCAAAGCAATACAGTCATGTATTTTGCGGGACTGCTGGAACGCCAACAAGCCGACATCGAAGCCCGCTACGGCGATGCTTACAGCGTGCGGCGCGTGGACGAGCGCGAAGGCTGGATTTTGCTGGAACTGCGACAAACCGCCTGATGCGCAAACCCGTGTTTTGATACTGACAGCCGCAATTATCCGCTCCATAAACTCATGATCACTCTCGGCAAATTTACCTTTACCGCCCCGCTTGTCGTCCTCGCGCCCATGGCAGGCATCAGCGACCTGCCCTTTCGCCGCCTCTGCCAGCAGCAAGGCTGCCATTTCACGGTCGCGGAAATGGTCAATGCACGTCCTGAATTGCTCAACAGCGCACAAAGCCAGACCCGTATGCAATTCGACGATAATCCCGCCTTCCCCAAAATCGTGCAACTGGCAGGCGGCGATCCGCTGTTTATGGCGGAAGCGGCGCAACTCATGCAGGCACGCGGCGCAGACGTCATCGACATCAATATGGGCTGCCCCGCCAAAAAAGTCGGGCAGCAAAACGCAGGCTCCGCCCTACTCAGCGATTTGCCGATGGTCGAAAAAATCCTTGCCGCTACCGTCAAAGCCGTATCCATACCGGTAACGCTGAAAACGCGCATCGGCTTCGATGCCAATAACATCAACCTGCTTACCGTCGGCGCGATAGCCGCAGACTGCGGCATTGCAGCCATCAGCGTACACGGACGCCACCGCGCGCAACGCTTCAAAGGGCCGGCACAATATCGGGAAATCGCCGCCCTGAAAGCACAAAACCGCCTGCCGGTTATTGTCAACGGCGACATCGGCAGCAGCGCACAAGCCGAGCAGCTGATTCAAAACTACGGCTTTGACGGCGTAATGATCGGGCGCGCCGCACAAGGCAATCCTTGGCTTTTTGCCGAAATCCGCCGCCAGCTCGATCCCAAATGGCAAGCACCACTCTATCAGCCTTATCAAGATATTCAGGCACATATTCGCGACCTGCACCGACTCTACCCCGAACACCTCAGCGCACTGATTGCCCGCAAACACCTGCATTGGTACTTCGCCCGCCATCCGCATTATCTTCAGCAACGCGAAGCGATTAACCACAGCCGCGACCACGACAGCCAATCGGCGATTATCCGTGCCTTTGAAACATATGACAGTGCCGGCTGCGAAAAAAGCGCCCGGCAATAATTTGCTAGGCTCTAGACTAGCAGGGTGATTGGTATAATTTATTGCAGAAGCGACCATAAATGTTTTTCTAAATCATCAATACTCTGCTTCCAACGCCATTCGCATTCTTTCAAATGCCATTCGAAATTTTTGCTTACACCGTTAAATTTTGCAAGCCTTCTTTTGGTATAGTTTCTTCAGATTAAAATGAGACAATAAAAATTTTCAA
>NZ_JBXGGR010000002.1:0-28802 GCF_056855035.1 Suttonella sp. | reverse complement strand
GATGTTGTACCAATGATTGATGGTATTGCGATTAAAACCGGTCAGCAAAGCGGTTTTTGAGGCTTCAATATCGGCACAAAAGTGCCGAATAATTTTTTTGAGATGATATGTGCTTAATTTACTGTTGTATCTTATTTTTCTAGTCTAACAGAGTAATTCTGCTAGTCTAGAGCCTTTCATTTTGATGACGATGAAGCCTATCGCACCAGTCTGAGTTATGGGCTTGGTGTTTGGTTCGCTTGACGAATGGATACGGTGTGGGTGTGTGCAAACGCCTGCTGATGAGACATAGCGGATAAAATCGGTAAACATTAGATAAGAATAGGGGCGAGCTAGGACGCATTTCCCGATGAACGCTAGACTTGCCCACTCATCACCCGCTCAAACTCTCCCACAAAAGCACGCATTTCACTCACAAATTTATCCGCCCGTTTTGCTCCAAACTTGGCAACGGCACGGTTTTCTATCTCATCAAGCTCGCCAATGATTGACAAGGCATAGGCACGCCCATGTTCGGTCAAATACAGCACCTTTTCTCGCCCGTCTGTGGCACTATCAAACGCCAAAAGCCCGTCCTTATGGAGCTTTTGGTAAGTGGCGGATATGGTCTGCTTAGGCAACGCCCATTCGGTGCAAATGTCTTTTTAGGTGTGGGCGGTGTTTTTGGTCAAGGCGTGTAGCACGGCAAGCGTGGCATAATTTAGCCCCTTGCTCTTTGCCCACGCCCCATACAGCCCAAAGACGTGGCTTGCGGTTTGTCCAAAATAATCAAATGAATTCATGGTGCTTTTTTTCGATAAATTTTAGGCGGATATTGTCATAAATCCATTTAAAAATCGGGGCATAAACCGTAATGGTAACGGTCAATCCCACGTCCGCCAAAAACGCCTGCCACAGCGTCAAGCCCAAAAGATAAGCAATAACAGGCATGGTAAAAACGAGCAAACCCGTCTCAAAGGCAACCGTATGAAACACACGCAGTCCAAAACCCCAAGTCTCACGGGGTGCGGTAAAGAGCTTGTCAAAACCATAATTAAACACAAAATTCCACACGGTCGCCATAACTGCCATGACCACACTCACGCCAATCGCCGAACCTGTCTGCACGTCCGAAAAGGCAAGCACCAACACCGTTGCCAACGTGATTGCCCCCAGTTCAAATAAGATAGAATGCAAAACACGCTCTTTTAGGGTCATTGGGGTAGATTAAATTTGGCTCATAATTTATCTATTATTAGTCTATAATAGGACTAATAATAGTCTATATATAGACTACTTGCAAATCTTTTTAAATTTTTGAAAGGATTTGTAAAAGTTAATAAATATATTTAACATATTAATATTAAATATTATTTTATTAAAAAAGCATAAAAATATAGTCCGTAAATAGACCTTTTAACAAGTTTTTATACTTGGATTGTAAATTCAAGTGCAAAATATGGCGACGAGGAAAATGTTGTTCAGGCTGAAATTTTGCCAATCTCAGGCCTCTGGTGTATTTCTGCATATACCTTTTTGAATGATTTTCTATCTTTATGATATGTCTGCGTATTATTCGATACTATCGTTTTAACATACTTACATCTGGAAGAAATGCAAGGATTACAATTCGCGCATTCCATAATTTCAGTATTGACAGAAATTATGGAAAGAAATAAACTGCTATTATTGTATTTTCAGGATAGCTGAAAGCAGGAAGAGGACAATATGAAACTTAATCCCACTACTGAAAAATTCGTTTTGCACTGGGGCGAAATGGGCGCAAAATGGGGCGTGAATCGCACGGTTGCGCAAATTCACGCGTTGCTCTACATTTTGGGTAAACCCATGAATGCCGATGAAATTTGTGAAACTTTGGGTGTGGCGCGTTCCAATGTTTCCACCAGTTTGAAAGAATTGCAGAATTTGCAACTGGTTCAAGTTACGCATATTTTGGGCGACCGCCGCGATTATTTCACCACATATGAAGATGTGTGGACGATGTTTCGCATCATTGTGGAGCACCGTCAACGCCGCGAAATCGAACCGACCTTGCAATTTTTGCACCAATTGATGCAAGAACCCGAGTTTGTCAATGAAAACGAAGCCGTGAAAAAACGCATTTCCCAAACCCATGATTTCATTGCTACCTTAACCAGTTGGACAAATGAGATGCTGAAATTGTCCACCGCAACAATGGCGAAAGTACTGAAATTGGGCGCGAGTATTCAGAAGTTATTGCGTTGATTTAAATAGGTGTTTAGGTGGTTTGAATGCTCAGACTGCCTAAAAAGCACAAAATTTTTTCAATTTTAATTTCTTTTTATACAGAAATTTTGGTAATTAAAAATGAAAACACCGCATTATATTTATGCTTCAATGGCTTTTTTGTGGGCATGGAGCGGAATCCAACCTGTTATTTTTGCACCTGAATTTTCACTGGATTTGCTGGCGCAAGTCGGCATTCCGCATCAGTGGCAACAAGCTGTGTTTTATGCTTCGGCAGGCTTGGATGTGGCGTTAGCAATCGCTTATTTTACCGCATTAAAAAATAAGTCTTTTTTTTATTTATTTCAATTTTCAGTGGTTTTGGGATACAGCGTGCTGATTGCTTTCAGGCTGCCTGAAATGTGGTCGCACCCGTTTGCACCTTTAATCAAAAATATCTCGATTTTGGCAGTGCTTTATTTTCTTTTTCAACAGAAAAAACAGGAGATTCAAAAATGAATACCTATTTAATTGTTAAAACATTACACATCATTTCATCGGTTGTGATGGTTGGTACGGGTTTTGGCACGGCATTTTATCTGTTTTGGGCAAATCGCAGCGGTTCGGTTGCCGCGCAAGCTGTGGTTGCCAAATGGGTGATGAAAGCGGATTGGTGGTTCACCACGCCTGCTGTGATTTTTCAGCCTTTGTCTGGAATTTGGCTGTTGCATCAGATGGGTATGCCTTTTACTTGGGACGGCGCATGGCTGTGGGTGAAATGGACATTGGCTTTGTATGCCTTGGCCGGCGCGTGTTGGCTGCCTGTGGTTTGGTTGCAAATCAAAATGGCGAAAATGGCGCAAGATGCTTATGCCAAAGGCGAAAATACCTTGCCCAGCGAATATCGCCGTTACCAACGGGCTTGGGAATGCTTGGGTTATCCCGCATTTTTGGCGATGTTGATTGTGTTCTTTCTGATGGTTCTGAAACCGATGTCATAAAATGGGGGCAATATTTAGGCAGCCTGAAATGTGAGAACAAAAGTTTTTCAGCAATCATGATGTGCTGTTTATTTTCTCGATTAGCATTGAATAATATTATTATCAACAATTTGGAGTTAAGTCATGGAATTATTTGAATTGTTTGCCATGGGTGTAATTGCTTTAATCATCAGCGCGGTGTGTTGGGGATTATTGAACGTACCATTGATCAAAACTTTGGGCTTTTTGTGCGATGATGATCGCGATGGCGTGAAAGAGGTCGCGGCGATATTTTGGCAACGTTTGTATTTGGGTTTGACGCTGTTTTTGCCGATGTTGTGTGTGTTGTTGTTTGTGCCGAATGGGCAGCATGATTTGGGTAAAATAGTCTTGTATTCATTGCGTTGGGCTATATTTGGTGGTGTGAGTTTGTTGTTGGTGCTAGCATATCTGGTTCGCAAGCAAATTCAGGTTTTGCAGAAAGAAAAACTGTTCAAGCAGACTGAAAAACAGCAAAATATTATTTCAGAAATTACAGAGCACAAGGTAACATCATGAATATTTTGATTTTAGGCGGTCGTGGTTTCATTGGTAGCCAAATTGTGCGTATTTTGCGCGAACGCGGATATCATGTACATATCCCTACACGCCAAGAGATTGATTTTTTGAATGTGAATGAAACTGCTGCGAAAAAAGTTCTACAAAATCAACAAGTCATCATCAATGCGGTGGGTGTAATGAGTCGCCATGCGGCTGTTTTGGAAACCGTACATCATCATGCGCCTGTGCAGTTGGCAAAATGGGCACAGGAATTGGGTGCGAAACGTTGGGTGCAATTATCCGCTTTGGGCGCGGACGAAGACCACGAAGTCAGTTTTGTCGGTAGCAAAGGGCGTGGCGATTTGGCTTTATTATCAAGTGGCTTGATTGTGAATGTGGCGCGACCTTCGCTGGTGTTTGGGTGCGGCGGTGAAAGCAGTAAAGTGTTTTTAAAGATGGCAAAATTGCCTATTATTGCTTTGCCCAATGGCGGTCAATTTGATATTCAACCTGTGCATGTGCTTGATGTGGCAGAAGGTTTAGCGAATTTTGTCGATAATCCGTATCCGCACGGCACAATCGTGAACATGACGGGCGCAACTCAGCACACTTTGGCGAGTTATCTGCAAATTTTGCGCCAAGTGATTCATCACAAAGAAAATCATTTAAAAATTATCCCGATTCCGATGGCTTTGATTCAGCCTGTTTTACCCATTATGAATATTTTGAGCAATGGTTTTGTGAGCGTAGGCAATATGAAATTGCTGGCACAGGGTTCCTGTGCGGACAATGCCGATTTCGCGCAATTGTTGGGACGTGAGCCTTTGGGGGTGCAGGAGTTTATGTATTGAAATATGGGTTTGATGATGGGTAAGGTGATTGCCATTGTATAGCTTCTTCAGATTAAAATGAGGCAATAAAAATTTGCAGCATATTGAAAAATATTTCAATATGCTATGTTAAGGCGTATCATTTTAATCTGAAGAGACTATAATTGAACGCAATCAATTAGGCTCTCAACTAGCCTCCTCCCTTAATCTAGTAAACAAAAACATCGCCTATCTCCACGATAAATGGTGTTTTTATCTCACAAAATTATTTCACACGCTCGCCAATCCATTCTGCCACGTCATCGTTGATTTTTTGACCACCTTTTTCAAGCATGAGTAAATGCCCAAAATTGGGATACAGCACTAAGCTTTTGTCATTTGATTTGGTTTCATTATAAAAATCAATGGCATCTTGTGGCGAGACGAACATATCTTCATTGCCACTAATTAGCATCACAGGGGCGGTAAATTGACGACCGTGGTCTTTTAGGTATTCAAGCCCTTCTCTAAAGCTGTTGGGGAAAGAGACCGAGAATTTCTCTAACATCAATGGGTCGCCACCCACCGACAAACCTTCGCCATTAAACGGCAAATTCAGCGTGGTCATCGCCACCGCCCCACTCACAAAACTGTCTTTTGGCTCTGGGCGTGGCAAGTATAGCCAAAGAATTGAAAAAGTATTACGCCGTTGGCTCGCCTTGCCGTACGCTCTTGTACTGTCTGCGGCTCGCCGCCTTGTACTACTTTTTCACTTCTGCGACTATAGCCAAAATTCATCTGATGATAACGAAGTACGCCCGCCGCCAAGATAAAGCCGTTCACATCATCAGGGTATTTGGTGCCGTAGAGTGCCGAGATATGTCCGCCCATAGAATGATCGAGTACAAAAACGGGCGTGTTTGGGTGTTCGGCTTTGGCTTTTTGCACGACCAGACGTAAATCTTCCACCATTTCAAAATAGCTGTTGATGTGAATACTGTCTCGTCCGTCTGATTTGCCGTGTCCACGGTGGTCAAAGCGGTACACGCCAATGCCGTCTGCATTCATTGTTTTGGCAAAATTGCTAAACACACCCGAATGACTCGTCAAACCGTGCGAAATCACGACAATGGCTTTGGGTTTGGTATTTGGAATGTCTTTTTGCAGGTGCAATTTTAAGCCGTCTTGGCTGCGGATATGGGTGATGAGGGATTGGGCAATAGGGGCTGTCAAAGTGGCGGATGCCGTGTTTGACTCTGCATGAACAGTTCCGGTAAAAACAAAGGATAATGCTAAAGCAAGGACGGTGGATTTGAATGATTGTTTCATCATAAGCTCTCTGTAAGTGGATATTGAGCCGATTATAAATTTCTATATTTGACGAAAGAATGGCGATTTTTGAAAAATATGTTTTTAGATTTGAAAATAAGCGCTTTTAACAAACAGCGTCAGAGTCTATGGTGATAGCTTAAATAATGATTTTCAAAATATTATTGTTATTAGTAGGTTATTCTACATGAATGGATTGTACATACTTTAACTTGTTTGTTCGAATAAATCGGGTTGCAGGGGAACGTCTTTGGTTTGCAGTCCCGAAAAGCTCACGCCTACCAAGCGCACGGCTTGATTTTGCGGACAATCGCGGTAAAGCCGCTCAATATGCCGCCATGCGTCCGCCGCCGTGAAAAAATAGGGTTTGATGCTGATGCTGCGCGTGATTTGGCTGAAATCGCCGAATTTGAGTTTGATGCTGAGGGTACGCGCATGCAGGTTTTTGCTTTCCAAGAGCGCAAAGGCTTCCGCATTGCGGGCGGCAAGGGCGGCGAGAATGTCTTGCGTCTGATATAAATCGTGGGCGAAGGTGGTTTCTGCGCCAATCGATTTGCGTTCGCGCTGGGATTGTACGGGGCGCGGGTCGTTGCCGCCGGCGATTTGGTAATAAAACAAGCCGCTTTTGCCGAAATAGCGCAGCAGTTCTTTTTCCCCTGCGGCAAGCATGTCCGCACCGCTGCGAATGCCCAGACTGTGCATTTTGGCGGCGGTAACTTTGCCGATGCCGTGAAATTTATGCACGGGCAAGGCGGCGGCAAAGGCGGCGCCGTCTTGCGGCAGAATGACTGCCATGCCATTGGGTTTATTGAGGTCGGAGGCGATTTTCGCCAGCATTTTGTTATAGCTGACGCCGGCGGAGGCGGTTAATCGGGTGTGCTCGAAAATCTGCCGGCGCAGCAAATCGGCAATGCGGCTGGCAGAGCCTTGCAAAATACCGCTGTGGGTAACGTCCAAATAGGCTTCGTCCAAAGAAAGCGGTTCTACCAAGGGTGTAACGGCGAGGAATAGGCGGCGGATTTCGGCGCTGACGGCGCGGTAAACATCAAAACGCGGCGGTACGAAAATCGCCTGCGGACACAGACGGTAGGCCTGCGCGCAGGACATGGCGGAACGGATGCCGAATCGGCGTGCTTCATAGCTACAAGTGGCGACGACACCGCGCGATTGCGGCGAACCGCCGACGACCACGGCTTTGCCGCGCAATTCGGGAAAATCGCGCTGTTCAATGGAGGCGTAAAACGCATCCATATCGATATGGATGATTTTGCGCGTCTCCGTCATGGCGCAAAAAGGAGATGCACAGCCAAATAGAGCATAAAAATGCCGATTAAGACTTCGATTATCCGCCATACGGCAGGACGGGCGAGATAACGGCGCAAGCTTGCCGCGCCGTAGCCCAGCGAGAAGAAAAAGCAGAATGAGGCGAGGCTTGCGCCGATGGCAAAACTCTGTTGCCAAGGGCGGTAATTCGAGGCGACGCTGCCTAGGAGCATGACGGTGTCAAGATAGACATGCGGATTCAGCCATGTCATGGCAAGGGCGGTTAGGACGGCGGATTTCAGGCTTTGCACCTGTGCGCCGTCTTGAATCTTCAAACTTTCACCGCCCTGCCATGCCGAACGCAAACGCAGAATGCCGTAGATACATAAGAAAGCGGCGCCGCCGTAACGCATCAGCAGGGCAAAGGAAGGAATAAGGTCTTCTATCGCCGCCAAGCCGAAGACGCCGACTTGAATCAAAAGGGCATCCGAACATGCGCAAATCATACAAATCCAGAAAATATGCTTTCCCATCATGCCTTGGCGCAATACAAAGGCATTTTGCGCGCCGATGGCGAGAATCAGCGAAAGACTGAAAAGAAAGCCGTCAATCAGGGTGCTTATCATGGGTTTGCTCTCGGAGGAAAATTCGCCATTGTATAGAGCCATCAGGCATAATGCCATTATCGATGGCTTTGAATAAGGAGTTGCTATGTCCGCCCATATCCGTTTGTATCACAATCCGCGTTGCGGCACATCACGCACGGTACTGGCGCAATTAGAAGCGCAAGGCATTGAGGTAGAAGTTATTTTATATCTCGAACAAAGGCTAAGCGCGGCAAAGCTGCAAGAATTGGTCGCCAAAAGCGGTAAATCCGCCGATTATCTCTTGCGCAGCAAAGAAGCTGCTGCGGCGCCTCTGGCAGAAGCGGATGATGCCGAGATTATCGCGGCGATTGCCGCCGAGCCGATTCTGCTCAACCGCCCTGTCTTGGAAACGGCAAAGCAAGTCTTTGTTTGTCGTCCCGCCGCCGCATTAGCCGATATTTTGGCGCAAATCGGAGAGGCGTAATGGAGCTGTTTTCCACCGCGATTCTGCTGTTTTTGATTATGGATCCCTTGGGCAATATTCCCATCTTTTTGGCGGTGCTCAAAGACGTACCTCCGGCGCGGCGCGCGATTGTGCTGCGGCGCGAATTATGGATTGCTTACGGGATTATGTGTTTGTTTTTGCTCTCGGGAGCAGCCGTATTAAAATCCTTAGGCTTGTCGCGCGAGGCGGTGGGTATCGGCGGAGCGATTGTCCTATTTATCATTGCCTTGCGCATGATTTTCCCTTCGCGCGGCGGCGTGATGGGTGATGAGGAAATCAGCGGCGAACCGCTGATTGTGCCGCTTGCCATTCCCTTGGTTGCCGGACCTTCTTTACTTGCCACATTGATTTTATTGACGGAAAATGCACCCAGTCATTTTTGGACGAATTATTTCGCCATGACTTTGGCATGGCTGGTCAGCGCCGTCATTTTATTATCCGCACCCTTTCTGTTTCGCATCTTAGGTCATCGCGGATTGAAAGCGATCGAGCGCCTGATGGGCATGATTCTTATCTGTCTAGCCGTGCAAATGATGCTTAACGCCCTATCGAGTTTACAAATTTAAGGAGATATCGATGAAAGCCGTATTTTTAGACCGAGCCACTTTTTCCGCCAATCTTGCCCTAGCCGCACCGGAAAAAATCAGCGATTGGCAGGTATTTGAGCGCACCAGCGCAGAAGAAGTATATGAGCGTGTGCAAGATGCCGAAATCATCATCACGAATAAAGTCGTATTACACGCCGATTTGCTCGCCCGTCTGCCCCGACTCAAATTGATTCAAATTACCGCCACCGGCATGAATAATGTCGATATTCCGGCGGCACAGGCGCGCGGTATCGCCGTGAAAAACGTTGCCGCTTATTCGGTGGAAAGCGTGGCGGAACACGTCATGATGTTCATGCTCGCCGCCTTGCGCGGTTTAAAACCCTATCATCAAGCGGTGCAAGACGGCAGCTGGCAGGCGGACGGACGTTTCTGTCTCACCGAACCGAGCATTTTGGATTTGCACAACAAAACCTTAGGTATTATCGGTGCCGGCGATGTGGGCAAAGCCATCACAGAACGCGCCGCCGCATTCGGCATGCAGGTACTGTGGGCGGAACGCCGCGGCAAAGCGCCGCGCAACAGCGATTATCTGCCTTTTGAAGAAGTGCTGGCAAAAGCGGATGTGATTTCGCTTAATTGTCCGCTGACCGATGAAACCAAATCTCTGATTAAGCGCGATACCATCGCTTTAATGAATAAAAAACCGCTGCTCATCAATGCTGCGCGTGGTCCTGTGGTAGAAAGCCAAGCGGTGGTCGATGCAGTTGAAGCCGGAGAATTGCTGGGCTACTGCGGCGACGTCTTCATCCAAGAACCGCCGGCAGCAGATGAAGCCTTGCTGCGCATCAGCGAACATCCGCGCGTTTTATTCACGCCGCATATCGCTTGGGCAAGCGAATATGCGCAGCGCAAATTGTGGAGCATTCTCACAGAGCAAGTAAATGATTTTATTGCGCAAACAGAGGAGTAAATCATGAAGCCTTATCTGCTATGTCTTGCTTTCGGGTTCAGCTTTTCTGCTTATGCACAAACCGAGCAGCTGCAATTTGTCCAGCATTTATACCAAACCTATTTAATGGGCTTGGAAAAAGAGCAGCAATCTCTTGCTGAAAATCAAAGTGCGGAAATTGAAGAATTGGCTGTGGTGGAAAAAATGTTTTCACCCAGTTTTCAAGCAGTGATCGCCTTAGATAAATTATTGGCGCAGCGTGATGAAACGGTGGTGTGTTTAGAGCATGACTATATCGTGCAGGGACAGGATTATAATCTGCCCGAATTAAAAGAAACCTTGAAAATTAGACCGAATCCGCAAACCCCTGAAGTGATAGAAGTGCGTTTTTATGAAGACAGTAAAGTGGATTATGTATTGGAATGTCAGAATAAAAAATGTCGCGTCAGTGAGATTTTTGAATATTACGAAGGTAAAAAAATACCTTTTAAAGAAAGTCTTGCGCAGTGTCTATTGGATTATCAAAGCTCGTAAATGCCTGCCATAGTCTTGCTTTTGCCCAAGTGTTCAGCCTTAGTCGGAGAAGGGGATCCGCAATACAGAGCGGGTTAATACCGCCGCGCTTTCCAATTCTCCGACCATATCTATCAATACCTATAAATCCGCAAGGGTTTTAGGTAATTTTTCCAATTCGGCGCTTTCGGTTTTGCGCATAAAATCACGCCGGCAGAAAATCTTCAGCGCCGCTTTATTGTCGGCGCTGAGCCGGCGGGCATAGATTTCCGGCAGGCGCATTTCCAAATAGCGGTAAGCGACGCCTAAGCAAATATTGCCCCAATCATTACCTTGCGGATTGAGCATCGGCGCATGCGGCAGGGCTTTTTCCAAGGCGGCGAGGGAACGCGCCTGCATGGCGCTGCTGGCAGTATCGGCGGCGACCATATTCATACTGACGTAACGCACGATTTGGTTGATGGTCGCCATCGCAAATCCCAGCAGCGCATCGCTGCGTCCGCCGCTAAACAGATTGCCGGCAAAAGTTTGCATGATGATGAGGGATTCTGTGATGACTAAGCCGTTGTCGTGGTGCAAGGCGGGGATTTGGCTGTAGGGATTGACAGCTTCCAATTCGGCAGGATTTTCCCAAGGTTTGACAAAATGCAGGGTCAAATCCTGCTTGTTTGCGCGGTAGGCGGCAATCAAGCTGAGACGGGCGTAGGGAGAACGTGTAGAGAGGTAAAGTTGCATATAGGATTTCCTATTGGATAATGAGTTGCAGATGTTGAAAACCCGCCGATGCGGCGGGTTTTTTCAGAGGATTTGCCGGATTATTTGCCGAGCAAATCTTGCACCGCTGCGCGTTCTTCGCGCAATTCCTGTGCGGTGGCATCCATTTTTTCGCGGCTGAAGGCATCAATTGCCAAACCTTGCACGATTTCATATTTGCCGTCTTTACAGGTAACGGGATAAGAATAGACAATACCCGGTTCGATGCCGTAAGAGCCATCGGAGGGAATGCCCATGCTGACCCAATCGCCTTCGGCTGTGCCCAATGCCCATGTGCGCATATGGTCAATTGCAGCCGAGGCGGCGGATGCGGCAGAAGAAGCGCCGCGCGCTTTGATAATCGCCGCGCCGCGTTGTTGTACCACAGGAATGAATTCTTCTTTAATCCATGCCTCATCAACTAATGAAGTCGCGGGTTTGCCGCCGACGCTGGCATGATTGAGATCGGGATATTGCGTTGAAGAATGGTTGCCCCAAATGGTCATATTCTTGATTTCTGTGGTATGCGTGCCGGTTTTTTCCGCCAATTGCGATAAGGCGCGGTTGTGATCAAGGCGCGTCATGGCAGTAAATTGCTTAGGATCCAAATCAGGCGCCGAGGCTTGTGCAATCAGAGCATTGGTATTCGCCGGATTGCCTACCACCAAGACTTTGACATCGCGTGAAGCATAATTATTGATTGCCTTACCTTGCGGTCCGAAAATCGCGCCGTTGGCAGCCAGTAAATCATTGCGCTCCATTCCCGGACCGCGCGGACGCGCACCGACTAACATAGCATAGTCGCAGTCTTTAAAGGCGACGCTTAAATCGTCAGTGGCAATAATCTCTTGCAGCAAGGGGAATGCGCAGTCGTTTAATTCCATCACCACGCCTTTAAGTGCTTCAAGTGCCGGCGTAATTTCAAGCAATTGCAAGATAATCGGCTGATCCGGCCCGAGCATATCTCCGGCAGCAATACGAAATGCCATGGCATAGCCGATATTGCCGGCTGCACCGGTAATGGTCACACGAACAGCAGGTTTCATCTGATTTCTCCTAGTATTGAATTGACGGAGCCGCCATTTTAGCAGAACGCGTCTTTAAAAGCGGTCAAAAAATTGAACATCCTTAATCTTTCTGTGAACAAAGAGAAATTTTGCGCTAGAATAAGGCAATTTTTCTAAACGTGGAAAGGAATCAAAGATGAAAAAGACATTACTTTGCGTGGTCTTAGCAGCCTTTGCCGCTGCATCTGCACAAGCGCAGAACAGGGATGGATCGGTCTCTTTAGATAATCAATTTGTGATTTATAAATGGTTTGAAAACGGTGTGGCGCATTATGGTAAAGCCCCGCCGCGCGGCGTGAGCAATTATATTATGCTTAATGAATATGGCATGGAAATCCGCAAAGAACGCCCTTATGCCAATGAAACTGGCAGCAATATTATTCGTCCCGTGCGTCCGGAATCTGCGGAAATGGTAGGTCATGACGCTAATGCAGCTGCCGATGAAAACCTACCGCAAGGCAGCATTTCACGCGAGCAACGCTGTGATTTGGCTCGCGAAAATATCAGCATGATGCGCAATAAAACCACAGTTTACGAGGATGACGGCAATGGCAATTTAGTGCCGCTTTCAGGCGATGCTATCGCGCAACGTTTGCAGCAGGCAGAAGCACAAGTTGCTGAATTCTGTCAATAAGTCTTGATTGTTACGGCTAATCCGCATATTGCGGATTAGCTTTTTTTATTTTAGGAAATATTATGCGTTTTTCACAGTTCTGGCTGGTTACCCAGCGTGAAACTCCTGCTGATGCGGAAGTGATTAGTCATCAATTGATGTTGCGGGCGGGCATGATTCGCCAAACTGCCGTAGGCATTTATTCTTGGTTGCCTCTGGGTTTGCGCGTCTTGAATAAGGTGGCGGCGATTGTGCGCGAAGAAATGAATCGCGCCGGTGCGCTCGAAGTGCTGATGCCTGCGGTACAGCCGGCGGAATTGTGGCAGGAATCAGGGCGTTGGAAAGATTACGGGCCGGAATTGCTGCGCATGATTGACCGTCATAAACGCGATTATTGCTTGGGCCCGACGCATGAAGAAGTGATTACCGATTTAGTTAAGCGCGATTTGTCGAGCTATAAGCAATTGCCGGTCAATCTGTATCAAATTCAAACCAAATTTCGCGATGAAGTGCGCCCGCGTTTCGGCGTGATGCGCGGACGCGAATTCATTATGAAAGATGCCTATTCCTTTGATTTGGACGAGGCGGGCATGCAGGCTTCTTATGACAATATGTATCGCGCCTACTGCAATATTTTCGACCGCTTACAGCTCAATTATCGCGCGGTGATGGCGGATAATGGCGCGATTGGCGGCACGGGTTCGCATGAATTTCATGTCTTGGCGCAAACGGGCGAAGATGATGTGGTTTTCTCTGATAGCAGCGATTACGCCGCCAATATTGAAAAAGCCGAGGCTCTGCCGCCGATAACACCTCGTCCGGCAGCGACGGCGGCAATGGAAAAACGCCATACTCCGCACACCAAAACCATTGCGGCATTGGTGGAAAATTATGATCTGCCGATTGAGCGCACATTGAAAACCCTATTGGTAGAAGGCGCTGAAGGCGGATTGGTGGCTTTGCTGATTCGCGGTGATCATAGTCTTAATGAAATTAAGGCGGAGCATTTGCCGGAAGTCGCCAAACCGCTTGCTATGGCGGGCGAAGAAAAAGTACGCGCGGCAACCGGCGGTGCAGGTTTCGGTTCGCTTGGCCCTGTCGGCTTGGATAAATTGGGTATTCCTGTGATTGTCGATCATGCTGCTGCCGTGGTTGCGGATTTTGCCGTCGGCGCAAATGAGGAAGACCATCACTATTTCAATGTCAATTGGGAGCGTGATGTGACGTTCTCGCGTACGGCGGATATTCGCAATGTGGTAGCGGGCGATCCTTCGCCGGACGGCAAAGGCAGCCTTTCGATTATGCGCGGCATCGAAGTCGGGCATATTTTCCAATTGGGCGGCAAATATTCCGAAGCCATGAATTTAAGCGTGGCGATGGAAGACGGCAGCAATCGCGCCGTTTTAATGGGCTGTTACGGCATTGGCGTAACACGCGTTGTGGCGGCAGCGATTGAGCAAAATCATGATGAGAACGGCATTATTTGGCCGGAGGCGATTGCGCCTTTCCAAGCGGCGATTTTGCCGATTAATGCGCATAAATCGCCGGAAGTCGTGGCGGCGGCAGAGCAGCTGTACCAAGAGATGCTGGCGCAAGGCATTGACGTGGCATTGGATGACCGCGGCAGACGTCCAGGCTTTATGTTCGCCGATGCCGATTTAATCGGCATTCCCGCGCGGATTGTGATTTCCGAGAAAACCTTGGCAGAAGGCGAAGTCGAATTCAAACGCCGCACAGAAGAACAAGCGCAGCGCGTGAAAATCAGCGAGATTATCCGCTTATTCCAATGATGCTTCTCTTCATGCCTGCAAAAAGAGGTGGAGCTCATCCGAACTGCGGCAGGAGATAAGAGATGCTTTCTGCCAACAGCAGGCATTCCTTCCAACAGCCGGCAGTGCTTGGCAGCGGCGATTCGGGCATACAGATTGCCGCGGTTTTAGCGAATGCCGGCTTACGCGTCAAACTCTACGATGTGGCGGCAGAGCAGGGCGGAGAATTGTCGCCGGCAGAAGCCGCTATCGAGCGTTTATTCCAATTAGATCCGTCGCCGCTCTCCGGCATTGAAGCCGCCAGTTTGATTAGTCCCTGCGATTTTACACAGCATGGACGGCAATTAAACGAGCATGACCTCATTATCGAGGCCTATGATTTGCCGCAGGCGGCCAAACAAACATGGCTGACGCGTTTGGCGCCGCATTTTTCGCGCAGCGCCTTAATCGTATCGCTGAGCCAAGGCGAGCCGGTATCTGAATTAGGCGCTGTCTTGCCTGCCGGTATGCGCCCGCATTTTATGGGGGCGCGTTTTAGCGCTTTTCCGCGCCTGCAACGCTTGGTAGAGTTGGTACCGACCGCGCGCAGCGAAGAAAGACTGGTTGAAAAATTCGAGCAATTTCTCAAAAACACGGTTGGATTAAAGCCGCATCTTGTCGAAGATCAGGCAAATTTCAGCTTTTTGCCCTTATGGTTATTTATGCTTTGCTCGGCTTTTGCCCATAGCAAATCGCTGAGCGCCATTCAAAGAGAAGCGGCGACCGCCCTATTATTTCAGCATCAAGGCGGTATTTATTATTTTTTACAGCATATTGTCGGTTTGTCTGGCAGTCGGGCCGCCTATCAGCGCCTTGATCAAGCTTTGATAGAAAAATTCGGTTCTTTATTGCAATGGGACAGCGCATTAGACAAACCGCTAGCCTTGTTTTCCTCGCGTATCCTGCAAAAAAATCTCCCTGCGGAGCTGCAGCAATTGTGGAATGCCCGCGATTGGGCGGGGCTTCAGCAACATCAGCACCCTTGTGCCGTTTTTATTTGCCGTTATCTGCGCGACTGCTGGCAATTCTTAGCTCATAGTAGTCAAAACAGCGGTTTAAGCGGCAAAGCATTGGATAACTTGTTATACGACGGCTTGGGTTGGGGTTTTATGCCTTGGCAATTATTGCAGGAATTCGAGCCTAAAAAGGTGTATGAAACCACCTTGCATCAGCAAAGCGAATTATCTTATCCGCTGAGTACGCATTGGCGGCGGCGTGCGCGCAGCAGCACATCGATTTATGCCGGCGACGAATTCACACATGCCGCTTCTCTGCTTAATGAGACCAAGCTGAGCCGCCAATATCTGTATCGCGACGACATACTGATTTGGCAGCCGCAGGCGGAAATCGTCGATATTAACAGCGCCTTATTAAGCGAATTGCGCCAAGCCATCGATCATGCCCGCCGCGCCCATCATGCCCTGATGATTTATCATCACGGCAACCAATTCGGCATTACGAAAAACTGGCAGCAAGCCGCAGAACATATTGATTTTTCACAAAATATCAATATGTTGCAAGACTGTATCATGGCATTGCGTATGCATCCGCGTTTTGTGATTTTCTCCGGCGGCGGCGTGATATTAGATGCCGGTATGGCCTTGATGCTGCAAGCCGACCGCGTGATTAGCGAAGCCGATTTAAGCTGGCAATTGACCACCTTTGCACAGGGCTTAACCGGCATCGGCGGCATTTGGTTTGAATGGCTGCGCCGTTTACCGCAGCTAAGTCCGGAATTATCGCGTCTGCAGACGGCGACTGTGATTGACAAACTCTTACATGGCGGCGGTATTCACAGCATACACGGCGCGCGCAATATGGGCTTATTACGCAGCCATGACCGCTACGTGATGAACCGCAGCCAATTAGCGCGCATGAGCCGCAAAATGGCAGATGCTTGGATTGAGAGCGAGAGCTGTCGTGCCATGCGCTATCCTCTGTACAAGCCCAATGCCGAAGACCTTGAATGGCATCTGAAGCGCAGCGCAAGCAGCCCGGATCCACAGCGTTACCGCGAACTGATTGCACTTTTAGCGGCGGAGGATCAGCAGCAAGTCTTATCGCTGCGGCATTTTTTACAGAGTGAAAACGCACTTTTTTTCCGCTATCTCAACAATACCGCCCATGACTAAGCCCATCATCAAACAAAGTCCTGCTGATTTTTATGTAGAAGAACGCCTGCATTTTCCTCTTGAGGGCAGCGGCGAACATCTATGGCTGCTGATTGAAAAAAGCGGCATGAATACCGTCTATCTCAAACGCCAAATTGCGCGCCTGAGCGGCTGTCCGCAGAAAGACATCGGACACAGCGGACTCAAAGACCGCCGCGCCATTACCCGCCAATGGCTGAGCCTGCCGCTGAAATACGCCGCCAGTTTGCCTGAAGAACAAAAATTTGAGGACGAATACTGGCGGATTATCGATAAACAGGTGCACAGCCGCAAATTGCGTATCGGCAGCCATCGCGAAAATTTCTTCCGCATTATCATCCGCCGTATTGCTGTCGAACGCCGCATGGCAATTGAAGAACAATTAGCGGCAATTCAAGCACAGGGATTTCCCAATTACTTTGGCGAACAACGCTTTGGCAGCAATAATCTTGCCCAAGCGCAGCAATGGGTGGCTAGAGGCGTTTTGCCGAAAAAGCCCGAAGAGCGTAGCCGCGTTTTATCTACCCTGCGCGCCGCCTTATTTAATGCGCAATTGGCGGCAAGAGTGGCAGATCATTCTTGGCACCGTCTCATCGCGGGCGATCGCGCTATGCTCAGCGGCAGTCACAGCCATTTTGCCGTTGAGCAATTGGATGAAAACTTAATCGCGCGAACGGCAAGCGGCGATCTTTCTCCTGCGGGCTATTTGCCGGGCAAGAGCGAGATCGTTTTGCAGGCACAAGCCGGCACCATTGCCGCCCAAGCTCTTGCCGATTGGGAAAAGGAAAATCGATACTTATGCCAATATATGCAGGGCGATTGGCGGGCTTTGCGCGTATTGCCGCAGCAACTGCAATGGCAATCGCAAGATGCACAGACATTAACGCTCAGTTTCCTTTTGCCAAGCGGCGCTTTTGCCACCGCCTTAATCGCCCATTTGCTGCCTGACTATCAAGAAGCGGAGGACATCTCGCATGACTAATTCCACACCTGCTACTGCCATTCCCTTAGCAGGAAAAGCCCTGATTGAAGCCTCAGCCGGTACCGGAAAAACATGGACGCTGACCGGCATTTTGCTGCGTCTATTGCTAGAAGACAGCTCCGTCGGCACAAGAGAGCCGCGCGAAATCATCGCCACCACCTTTACGCGCAAAGCCGCCGCAGAAATGCGCCGCCGCGTACAGGCACGTTTTGACAGCTTTTTATTGCTCGCCAAGCAATTGCCAGAAATCTATCAGAAAAATCCTGAAGTTTTTGCTGATGACACAGGCTTAAAGACACGCATAGAAAAATTATTGCAAGATTGGCAGGAAAGTGATGAACCAGCCCTGCAAGCGGCAGCACAAGACAAGATTAATTGCCATTTATTGACCCATGCCGCAGAACAAGGCTTAGATGCTTTGATTGCTCTATTGCAACGCTGCGACCTGTGCAGCCAAAGCATCGACGAACTCTACATCGGCACCTTAGACGGGCTGTGCCAGCGCTGGCTGCATGAATTCTCCCTTGAAACCGGCAGCGATGCCCGACTTGATTTGCTGGAAGGGACGGAAGAAGAAGAGAAAATCACCGAATTGGTCCATCAGCATCTGCGCCGCGAATTCCATGATATGAGCGAAGAGGCATTTATCTGGTGGCGCAGTAAGCAGGCAAATCAATACAGTTATAAAAAATTGATTGAGCAAATTAAAGAAAAACAGAATTTTGCCGATTTAAACCTTGAACCTTTACCGAATACGGCGGCGGAAATTGTCGCCATAGAGCGTCAGCGTGCCGATTTGCGCGCCGATCCGTCTTATTCGGCCGCCTTAGAAGACTTACGGGGTATTAGCGAGGAAGAGATTACCGCCTTTGCCCGCCATTGGCAGAAAGAGATTGTGGCACAAGGCTCTATCTTGAAGGATTATGTTCCCATTTTGGATTACGACATCGCCGCATTATGCGCACAATTGCGTAGCGAAGAAGCTTTAAGTGCTGCGGCAATCGATTTTCTTCTGCTGTTTTCAGACGATACGCTTTCTTTTGCTAAGAAAACGCCTAAAAAAGCCATGCAACATGTTGAAACCGCTTTGAAAAGCCATGTAGCACAAACCATTAAAACGCTTGCACGCGTGCACACTCATGAAGAAAAAAAATATCGAGAAAACTATGACATACTTTACCGCTTCAGCGCTTTGCAATATGTGCGCCAAGCCTTTCCCGATTATTTGGAACGCAGCGCGCAAATTACCTTCAGCGAAAAATTGGCGCGTTTGAACCGCGCCTTAGCAGGCAAGCAGGGCAGCGTATTGGCACGCTATATCAGCCATCGCTATCCCGTCATCTTGGTTGATGAAAGCCAAGACCTCAATGCCGCCCAAGCTCAATTGCTGGAGCAATTGCATCTGCGCCATTTTCCGTCCACAGGCTTTTTGCTGCTGGTCGGCGATCCCAAGCAGGCGATTTACCGCTTTCGCGGCGGCGATGTGAATAATTACCTGCGCCTGCGCGAACATTTTGCCGCTTCGCAATGCTATACGCTCAGCGAAAGCTTCCGTTCTTCCAAACCCCTGATTGACGGCTTGAATGATCTTTACGAACAAAACGAAAAAAGCGAAATATTAGCCGAAGGCATCCGTTATGAGCATATGAGCAGCGGCGCCGAAGAAGTGCGGCGCATCGTCAAAGCTGACGGCAGCGCAATCACACAAAGCATTCATTTCTATGCCTTCGATTCCGCTGAGCAAGAGCAGGCGCAAATCATTGCCTTGGTGCAATTATTAAGCAGCGAGCATAGCCCCTATGCCCTGAAAGAAAACGGCATTTTGCGTCCCATTCGCTTACAGGACATATTGATTCTTTTGCGCGGTAATGACAAGTTAAGCAAATTGCAAAAAGCCTTTCAAATGCAGGGTGTTGAGGTAAAATTTGGAGAATCCGCCTCTATCTTTGCCAATGAAATGGCACAGGAAATCGGCATATTACTCCAAGCCATCGATCAGCCGCGAGATCTGCCGCTATTGCGGCGCCTCTTATCCGGCATCTTATTCAGCCAAAATCAGAACGATTTGGCGCGCTTACAAGCCATTAGCGCCGGAGAAATCCCTGCGGATAAGCAGATGCTGACGATAGAGCGGCTAAGCGAAGCCCTGCAAAAAGCAAATGAAAAATGGCAGAGGCAGCAGCCCCTTGCCGCCTTGCAAGGCCTACTAAGCGAAAAGTTTCTGGCAGGGCGCAGCATTTGGGAACATCTTGCTGGCTTTACCTCGCCTTTTTGCGAACGCTATTTGCTGGATTTACGCAAAATTCAGCAAATTATCGCCGATCGCGGCAGCAAAATGCCGCCGGCGCAATTCTTGCATTGGTGGCAGCAAGCGCTCAGCAATCCGCCGACTAATGAATGGGCGAAAGCCAGTCCCTTATCCGCTGACAATGCTCTGCGCCTGATGACCATTCATTCCGCCAAAGGCTTAGAAGCGCCTGTGGTGATTAGCGCATTAAGCGGCATCGGGAGTAATCAGGATAATATTTATATTTATCATAATGATAAAGGCGAGGCTTACCTGTCCGTGCTGCCGAAAGACGAAGCACGCACAGAAACCCTCAAGCGCGAACACAACGAAGAATTGGCGCGCTTATTGTATGTGGCGCTGACCCGTCCCTCGGATTTGCTCTTTGTCGGTATCAAAAAAGGTAAGGATAAATACGCCTTTTCGCCGCTGGAACATTTAAAACCCTTTGAATTGGAAAATAGCGATAGCATCCGACTTTTAAAAGAACCGCTTGAAGCAAATGATCTGATTAAGGCATTGCGCCAAGATCATACGCCGTTTAAAAGCGCAGAAGATACGGCAGCAGCAAACACGACCGCCACCGAGCAAAACACAGCTCAGCTGTCTAAACTCAGATTTGAAGGCTGGCATAAAAGCAGCTTTACGGCGCTGACGCGCGATTTTGATACGCCGCTGCAGGCAGGTAACGTAGAACTGCCGGATTTTATTTTTGATGAACAGACAAGAAGCGACACAGCAGAGAACGTAAATTTTCAGCTTGACTTTCCGCGCGGCGCGCGGGCAGGAAGCTTTTTGCACGGCTTCTTGGAAAGACTGAAAGCAGAAGATTTTAGCAATTACGATACGCTCTTCTCGCAATTAAAATCCTCTCTTTATCCCGCACAAGAGGCAGAAGAAGAAAAACGCACGCGGCAGGCATTGCGGCAATGGTTTGAAACAATCACTCAATCAAACCTCATTAGCGGCAGCAGCCTTGCCCAAATTCCGCTGAATCGCCGTGCCAATGAAATGAAATTTGTCTTGGGTGTGAATGCGCAGCGCCCGATGCCCTTTGACAAAATCAATGCGTTATTTGAAGAATGGGGCAAAAATATGCGCCTGAAAGATCAGCACAGCTTAATCGGCTTTCTGCGCGGTGAAATCGACCTCTGCTATGAACATGAGGGGCGCTATTACGTGCTGGATTACAAATCCAACCATCTCGGCAACAAAGCGCATGACTATGAGCAAAGTGCTTTGGAAAGAGCAATGGACGAACACCATTACTGGCTGCAAGCCCTGATTTATCAAACCGCCTTGCACCGCTGGCTCGGCAAACGCCTGCCCGATTATCAGGCGCAGCAATATCTCGGCGATGTGGAATACTTCTTTGTGCGCGGCTGCGGCTTGGGGGCTGATAGCGACGGACACCTGCGTGTCTCGATATCGCTGGACATCTTGTTCAAATTTGACGCGCTGCTGCGTCAGGAAGAAGAGGGGGCTTAGATTAAGCCCCGCTTTCTGATAATGCCAAATCTTCCGCGATGACTTCTGCTTGCTGAATCACATTTTGCACTTGGATTGTAAATTCAAGGCTAAAAAGAAATATATTTTTTTACCTCCTCTAAAATCAGCAATTCTCCGGCGGCATTGAGATGAATGCCGTCTTTATGGCGGACGCGGATCAGTTTGCCGTTTTTTTCGATGCTGTCGCGGTATTTGCCGCTGCCGCCGTCGAGCAATTCATGGCTGCGGATATAAATGGCCTGTCCTGCCAAATGTTGGGCAAGAGTGTCGTCAAGAAAGCGGATTTTGGGATTGTATTTGGCAAGGCGCATATGCGGCAGCCCAATCCAAATGACTTCCGCGCCTTGGCGTTTTGCCGCCGCTACAATGCGCAAGGCGCGTGCGCCGTATTCCGCCGCCCATTCGGGGCTTTTAAAATTCAGCACCCGTTTTGAGGCGGTTTCGATATTCCAAGGGTCGTTAGCGCCCATCATGACGACGACCAATTTGAGTTGCGGGGTCGCGGCAATGCGTTTTTCCGCTTCCAATGGCCAGTCGTAATACTGCTGATTGCTTAGCCCTGTGCTGTGGCGTCCGAGATTATTGGAATTGATGTGGTGCTCGTTTTTCAGCCATTTTTGCATATGCGGGGCAAAACTTTGCATCATGGAATCGCCGATAAATAAGACATGGTCGCCGGCGCCGAGCAGGATTTTGTCATTGCGGGCTGCGGTATGTGCGGGAGGATTAGGCGGCGCTTCGTTTTCTAGGCTAGAGCTGCTGTCGGGTTCAGGCGCGATATGTTGCGCAGCGATAGTTTCGTCTGCTGGCTGCGTTTCCGCTATTGGGGTTTCCAATTCGCTTTCTTCGTTCAGGCTTTCCAAGGTTAGCGTAGCGGTGTCTTCTAGCGGATGCTTCGTTTCTGCTATAGGTCTTTCAAGCGTATTTTCTTCGCCGAGACTTTCTAGGCTTAATGCGCTTGGCGGATTGGCGTTTTCCGATGAGGTTTCTGTAATTTCGATTGCTGCGTGCCCGCTGTTATCGGCAGCAGGGGCTAAGGGTGGCGGAATCAAGTCGTCTTCTGCGGCAGTTTCATCGCTGTTTTCCGCAAAAATTGCAGTGTTTTCTTCTTGGGCAAAAAGCCTGTGCCGCCATCTCGCGCCTGCCGTCCACCATTCATATTGTTGTAATGCCACAAAGGGACTGGCTTGATGATATTGCTGCTGCCAATAGGTTTCGACAGACTCTTGGTTAAACCATAAGGCAGCGGCGGCAGTAATGCTCAAGCTCAAATACAGTCCGCCGAGGCGAAATTTAGAAATTGGCATATAAAAATCCCGGTATGCCCTCAGGGGCAAGATAAATCATGGCTTGCAACGCCAGCGCAATCGGCGCGAACCACAGCCACGGCGGCAGGCGCTTAAATAGGGCGATAAGGCTTTGCAGGCACCATGCCCACAGCGGATAGAGCAATATGCCGGCATAGACGGCGACAATCCACAGCCATTCGGCTGCATGGCCGGAATTGGGATTATTCAGCAAGGCACGCAGAAAATCGCCTGCTTCGCCGAGGCTGGGTACGGCAAAGAGAATAAAGCTGAAGCTGATGAAATTAAAGGTCAGGACGATGCCGAGCAGTTTCTGCCAATAGGCGCGGCGGCGGATTTTGCCGAAGAAAAGTTCTTTAATGTTCAGGCTAATCAGGGCAAGAGCATGCAAAATGCCCCAGAGGAAAAAGCACCAGCCGCTGCCGTGCCAAATGCCCGATAAGCCGAAGGCGATAAGGAGATTAAGCTGTGCGCGCGTAAAGCCTTGTCGGCTGCCGCCGAGGGGAATGTAGAGATAATCGCGTATCCAAGTAGAGAGCGAGATGTGCCAGCGGTTCCAAAAATCGCGGATATTGACGGCGTAAAAGGGAGCGGCAAAATTCTGCGGCAGACGAAAGCCGAGTAATAATGCTATGCCGATGACCAAATCGCTATAGCCCGAAAAATTGAAAAAGAGCTGGATGCTGTAGCCGTACACGGCGGCGAGCAGAGCGGCGGCGGAATATTGCTGCGGATTGTCAAACATCGGCGCGACGAAATGGCTGTCGATGTGCGCGGACAGTACCCAAGATTTAAGAATGCCGAGCAGAATTAGGCTGATGGCAAGAGCAGGGAATAATAAGCGCCGCGGTTCAAACAATTGTACCGCCGCGCCTGCCTGCATACCGCCGATGCTTTTAAAGCGCGAGGCACGAAAAATAGGCCCGGCGGTAATGGTGGGGAAAAAGCCGAAATGCAGGCAGAGTTCGTGAAAACGCAAGGCGGGAATGCGGCGTTTATATGCCGCGCCGAGATAGGCAATCGATTGAAAAACATAGTAAGACAAGCCCAGCGGCATCAAGATGTCCATGATTTCCCATTGTGTGCCGGTATAAACCAACGGACGGAGAAAATCGATGTATTTGAAAAAGAGCAAGATCGCCGTTGCCGCTGCAATACCGCTGATCAGCCAAGCCCGCCTTGCCTGCGCGCTGAGGCTGAATACCATATTTTGCGCAATCACATGAATGATGAGGGTGTAGAGGCATAATGCCAGCAAAAACCAAGGATGCAGCCAATAAAGCCATGCCAAGCCGGCGGCGAGCAAGAGCAGATTTTGCACGGACACAAAGCCGGCAACCGCCCAGTAGAGCAGAAAAAAGGCGAGGAAAAACAGCGCAAATTCAATCGAGAGAATCGGCATAAGGGCTTAATTTCCTAAGCGGTGGGCAAACATCGTCCGTCCTTGGCGAGAAAGAGGCGGCAAATCATAGCAGAATTGCCGCGCAAATGAAGCAGTTGCCGTCGATATTCGCTATAATGCGCCTCTTTTTTCAATGGACAAGGCAATGCAAATTCATCGTTGGACAAGCGAGTTCCGCTTCGGGCAGGATTGCGGTCTGATTATTGGCAATTTTGACGGCGTGCATCGCGGGCATCAGGCGATGATTGCGCGTTTGCAGGCGGCATGCGCCGTCAAGAACATGCCGGCGGTGGCGATGAGTTTTTATCCGCATCCGCGTACGGTGGTGCAGGGCAAAGCGCCTGCCTTATTGAGTACTTTGCACGACCGCGCTTATTGGTTGGCGCATTACGGCATCAGCGATTGGATTTTAGTACCGTTTACGCCCGGCTTCCGCCGTATCGGCGCAGAGGATTTTTTGCGGGATTATTTGCAGACAAAACTGCGTCCGCATTATCTCTTGGTCGGCGACGATTTTCGCTTCGGCTATCGCGGCAGCGGCGATTGGCAATTATTAAGCACCTTTGCCGCTGCGCAGAATTATCAACTCGATAGCATCGATACTTTTGAACACGGCGGCGAACGCGTATCCAGCTCGGCGGTGCGCGCGGCATTGGAAGCGCATGATTTTGCACTGGCGCAGGCATTGCTGGGGCATAAATTGACCTTTACGGGGCGGGTGCGCGCGGGCGCAGGACGGGGACGGGCATTAGCCGCCAGAACGGCAAATATCCATGTGCCGGCGCATTGGTGTTTACCTGATGGGGTCTATGTGGTAAAAATGCGTCTTTGCAATGCCCAAGAGGCGCATTGGGGGGTGGCGAATCTCGGCAGCGCGCCGACTTTCGCCAGCACTAGACGAAAGCTCGAAGTGCATTTATTAGAAGCGCAATTGGATTTATACGGACACAGCGTGCAGGTGGCATTTCAGCATTATCTGCGGTCGGTGCAAAAATTTGCCGACAGCGGCGCATTGCAAAAACAAATCCAACAAGATATTCATGCGGCAAAGGCTTTTATCGCCGCTCAACTTAACGAAGGCTAAACATGGCAGACTACAAACATACGCTCAATCTTCCGCAAACTGATTTTCCCATGCGTGGCAATTTGCCCGAACGCGAGCCGGAAATGCTCAAATTCTGGCAAGAAAACCGTATTTACGAAAAACAACGCGAAGCTTTTGCCGGACGTGAAAAATTCATTCTCCATGACGGCCCTCCCTATGCCAACGGCGTGATTCACGTCGGACATGCCTTAAATAAAACCCTGAAAGACATTATTACCAAATCGCGGCATTTTATGGGTTTTGACAGTCCCTATGTACCGGGTTGGGACTGCCACGGTCTGCCGATTGAGCAGAAAGTGGAGCAGCAGCTGGGTAAACCCGGTGTGAAAGTCGATGCTGCGACCTTCCGCGCCGCCTGCCGCAAATATGCGGCGGAGCAGGTGGAATTGCAAAAAGCGGGCTTTATCCGCATGGGCGTGTTCGGTTTTTGGGACAAGCCTTATTTGACCATGAATTTCAAAACCGAAGGCGGCATTGTGCGCGCCTTACGCGAGATTGTGAAAAACGGGCATATCGTGCGCGGTTTTAAACCGATTAATTGGTGCTTTGACTGCGGCTCTTCTTTAGCCGAGGCGGAAGTCGAATATCAGGACAAAGAATCCTATTCGATTGACGTGCGCTTTGCCGTGCAAGATGTGGCGGATTTGCTCAAGCGCATGAATTGCCAAGTGCAGACCAGTGCTGTGGATGTGATTATCTGGACGACCACACCTTGGACGCTACCTTCCAATGTTGCGGTTGTCATCCATCCCGAATTCAGCTATGCCTTAGTGGAAGCCGAAGGACGTTTCTTTATCGTGGCGGAAGAATTGCTGCCCAGTTTGAAAGCGCGCTGGCAATCGGAAAGCGAATGGACGGTGCATGCGCGGGTTGCGGGCAAAGCGCTGGAAAAACTGCGTTTGCAGCATCCTTTTGTTGAGCGCGATTCGCTTTTAATCAACGGCGATTTCGTCAGTCTGGATGCCGGTACCGGCTGCGTGCATACCGCTCCTGCACATGGTGCGGACGACTATGAAGTCTGCAAAAAATATCCGGAATTGCCCTTTGTCAGCTATGTGATGGCAGACGGCGTATTTTCTTCCGATGCGCCATTGGTTGCGGGACAGCATGTCAGCAAGGTGGACGGACAAATTATTGATACCCTGAAAGAAAACAACCGTCTGCAACATCTCAGCAAAATCAAGCACAGCTATCCGCATTGCTGGCGGCATAAATCACCGACCATTTTCCGTGCCACTACGCAATGGTTCGTCAGTATGGAAAAAGCCGGCTTGCGCGACGATGCCCTTGCGGGATTGGACAAAGTGGAATTTACCCCGCAATGGGGCAAGCCGCGCTTGATGGACATGATTGCCAAACGTCCGGACTGGTGTATCTCGCGCCAACGCTATTGGGGCGTGCCGATGTGTTTTGTGGTGCATAAAGAAAGCAATGAACTGCATCCCGACATTCTGAACATCATGGAAAAAGCTGCCGCTAAAATTGATGAAGCGGGCATTGAGGCTTGGTTTGACTTAGCCTTGGAAGAGCTGATTCCCGCCGAAGACCTTCCGCATTATGAAAAACTCAATGATGTGCTGGACGTTTGGTTTGATTCCGGCACCACGCACTACACTGTTTTGGAGCAACGTCCCGAATTGTGCTCACCGGCAGATTTATATTTAGAAGGCTCCGACCAGCATCGCGGCTGGTTCCATTCTTCTTTGCTTACCGGCGCGGCGATTCATCAGCGTCCGCCGTATAAAGGTCTGCTCACGCACGGCTTCACAGTCGATGAGCAAGGTCGCAAAATGAGCAAATCATTGGGCAATGTGGTGGATCCCAACCAAGTGATTAAGCAAATGGGCGCGGATATTTTGCGTCTGTGGGTTTCGTCAGCGGATTATTCCGCCGAAGTCAGCCTTAGCGACAATATCCTCAAACAACGCGCCGAGGCTTATCGCCGCATCCGCAATACCTGCCGCTTCTTGCTCGCCAATTTGCATGATTTCGATCCCGCACAACATCAAGTTGCTTTTGAAGACATGGTGGCGCTTGACCGCTATGCGGTGGCATTGGCGGCGGATTTGCAGGAAAAACTGATTAGCCTCTATGAACGCTACGAATTCCACACCATTTACCAGCTCTTATTTAATTTCTGCTCGGTCAGCATGGGCGGTTTCTATTTAGACGTCATCAAAGACCGTCAATACACCGTTGCCACCAATGCGCCGGCGCGTCGTTCCGCCCAAACAGCGATTTACCATATTCTTGAAGCAATGGTGCGCTGGATTGCGCCGATTCTCTCTTTCACGGCAGAAGAAATTTGGCAGCACTTACCTGGCGAACGCGCCGAATCCGTCTTCCTCACCACTTTCTACGAAGGCTTGCAAGGCTTAGGCGACAGCCCGTTCACGGAAAACGACTGGCAGCAATTCCTGCAATTACGCGAAGCGGTCAATGTGGAATTGGAAAAAGCGCGCAACGAAGGTTTGATTAAATCGGGCTTGGAAGCGGCATTGCATATCGCCTTGCCAAGCGAGCAATACCAAGTAATCAGTCGCTTTGGCGAAGAACTGCATTTCGGACTGATTGTTTCGCAAGTGCATTTGCAAGAAGCGGCACAGCGCAGCATCAGCGTGCAAAAAGCGCAGGGGCAGAAATGCGAACGTTGCTGGCATTATCTGCCTGATGTCGGCAGCCACAGCGAACACCCGACCTTATGCAGCCGTTGCATTGAGAATGTGGACGGCGCAGGCGAAACGCGCGCATTCCTATGAAGCAAATCCTTTCCCTCATCATCGCCGCCGCATGGATTGCGGCGGACTATTTCAGCAAATTATGGGCATTGGACAGCCTTGTGCAGCACAGCATCAAGGTCAATGACTACATGAACTTCCACCTCGCCTTTAATAAAGGGGCGGCATTTAGCTTCTTAGCCAATCAAGGTGGCTGGCAGCAATGGTTTTTTATCGCTCTGGCAGTGCTCATTTCCCTATGGCTGCTGTATGTCCTAATGGTAGAAAATCTCGACAGTCTTTCGCGCTTCGGCTATGCCTCCATTTTAGGAGGCGCTTTGGGCAATGCTTATGACCGCCTTGTTTACGGTCATGTAGTGGATTTCATCGAATGGCATTATCAAGACTATTACTGGCCGATTTTCAATATCGCCGATGTCGCCATCACCATCGGCGTGGCGGCAATCATTATCGCCGGTATCCGCACTTGGCTTTCCGGCACCAGAGCTTTAAGCTGAATACGTAATGCTTAAATTCCCTATTTACTTTTGGGTAAATAGGGAAGTTTTTATAGATATTGCAAAAGTAATAGCGCTACTTTTGACTGCTGCGTATTGATTTTAATTTTATAGTCGAATACTTTTTCAATTCTTTGTCTATATCAAGCAGGCATTATGTAAAATAATACTTAAGGATAAATCATGATGGAGATTGCGCTATGCAGATTTTATTAGTCAGAACGGATAGTAAAGTAACCTGAGTTCGGGATAAGCACCCCACTAAAAAATAAAGAGCAATTGTGATAATCTACTGTTTTGACAAAACAAACCATCACAAAAGCCCTTTAACATGGAACATCTTACAACACTTTTCTGCCAAGTAGATGATTTTT
>NZ_JBXGGR010000110.1:0-38842 GCF_056855035.1 Suttonella sp. | reverse complement strand
GCCGCCTCTCCGATGCGTTCCGGCGGCAAATACAATGCCGGCTCTATCAGCTCGATTTCATTGCAAATAAAGGCATTATCTTCTTGAATCAGTCCGTCGATGCGTGCATAGGCAGGCTGAAATGGCAGGGCTTGCATCAGCGTATCCGCCGCTTCGCGCCAATGCGGTAAAACGCTTATCGGCAGAATCTCAACGCCATAGGCGCTGTTGGCGCGCCATTCTTGAGGCGCCGGACGGCGGTGGATGGCATGGAAATATTCGCCTTGCAGATAAATAAGGCAGACTTCGCCGAAAGGGGCATGAATAAAGGCTTGCAATAATGCGCCCTGCGGATAGGCGGATTTGAGATTGATGCTTTGGGCAAGACGTTGCACGCCTTTGCCGCTTTGTCCGATAAGGGGTTTGATAACGGGATTTTCCCAGCCTGCGGCGGCAATCTGCTTTTGCCAGTCGGCGCGATGTTCCGCCAAGAGCACGATGTTGGGCGTAACAGGCAATCCTTGAGCATATAGCTCGGCAAGATAGCTTTTGCGGATGTTCCATGCCTGTACGGCGCGCGGATTAATCAGCCGCACTTGCGCGGCTTCTAAGGCGGCAAGCCAATCCAAATAGGCTTGCGGCTGTTCGCTGTAATCCCAAGCGGCAAGCGGCAGCAAGGTGGCGCCGCCGATGCCTTCGGGGATAATCTCCTGCCAAGGAAGAAGCTCGGCTTGCAGGTGCTGCGCCAAGGCTTGCAGCACCGTATTACCCTGCCGCCAAGCAAGGCAGGTGGCGATATAGATGTCCGCCATTATGGCGCGGCGGCTTTGTCTGCTTCTGCCGGCTGTTCTGCGGCTTGGCTGTCGATGCTGTCCAGATATTGCATCAAACGTCCTTTGTTCGACATGGCGCGACGCTCCATGCGGCTTTTGGCGTATTCTTTGCTTTCTTCCAAATTGCTCGCTTTGCCGACGACGATAACGCCGTTCATGTTCATCATGCTGTGCGGCGGGCAGGTATAGAGATAGACGCCTTCTTTGTCTAAGATAACGGTAAATTCCTGATCGAGTTCGCTTTTGAAATGCTCCGCACCTTCCGGCACGACTTTGCTTTCCACGTTATGCCCTTTGTTGGTCGGCAGAAAGGTAACGCTGTCGCCGACGGCGATATGCAATACCGCCGGTTCAAAGACCATCGGCTTTTTATCCGCACCAATGTCCAGCATCTGAACTTGATGATTTTTCGCCCATGCGCTGTGGGCAATCAGACTGAATACGCTTGCTAAGAAGATTTTTTTCATGATTTTTCCTATTATGAGGGAGAAAGAATGGCGCGACGCGGCAGAACGGCTGCGGTATTGCCGGCTTCGTCGGTAAAAATATGGGTTTCCACACGGTAAATGCGCTCGATGATATGGCGTTGGAAAATGTGGCTGGCACTGCCTTGGGCTTGGATTTTGCCCTGAGCCAATAAAATCAGCTCGTCGGCAAATTGCGCCGCAAGGCTTAAATCATGCAAAATCATGATAGTAACTAAATTCCGCTCGCGCGTGTATTGCCGCACTTGCTCGAGCAATACGCATTGATGGTGCATGTCTAAGGCGCTGACGGGTTCATCAAGCAAGAGCAGCTCCGGCTCACGCAGCAGCACTTGGGCAAACATGACCATCTGCCGCTGTCCGCCCGATAAAGATAAAACATCGCGTTGCGCCAAATGGGCAATGCCGAGTGTCTGCATCAGTTTGACCGCCGTTGCCAGCTGTTCATCGCTGATACGCAGGCTTAAGGAATCGAGTTTGCCTAAGAGCACGATTTCCAATGCCGTTAAGGAGGCGTCGATATGCGTATCCTGCGGCATATAGCCGATTGTTTTGCGCCAATGGGCGAGGCGTTCATTGCGCAGATAGCGTTCTTTGAAGCTGATTTCGCCTTGAAAAGCGATGTCGCCGAAAATGGTTTTAATCAGCGAGGATTTGCCGACGCCGTTCGGACCGAGCACCGCATAAACTTTTCCGCTTTGCAGTTCTAAGGAAATGGCATCGGCAATACATAAATCGCCGCGCAAAATGCTGACTTGTTCAAGCTGAAGGCTCATAGATTCTTCCTGCTTAAAATAATCCAAAAGAAGAAGGGTACGCCGATAAAGGAGGTAATGATGCCAATCGGGAACAGTGCACCGGGATTGATGATTTTAGAGAGCACCGAGGCGGCAGATAAAAATGCCGCACCACAGAGCATAGATGCCGGCAGAAAAAAGCGCTGGTCTTCGCCAACCAACATTCTCGCCACATGCGGCGCCACCAAGCCGATAAAGCCGATTGTGCCGACAAAGCTGATGACGGTAGCGGTCATGACGGCAACAATCACCAAGACTTTCAGGCGCAGACGGCGGATATTCACACCCATGCTCGCCGCGCGGTCTTCGCCTAAGCGTAAGGCGGTCAATTGCCAAGTGTTGGCAAGTAAAATCACGGTACAAACGGCGGTAATCACGGCGCTGACTGTCAGCGTATCCCATTTGGCTTTTTCTAAGGTGCCGAAGAGCCAAAATAAAATCCGCTGCGAATCTTCGGGTGCGGCGCGGTATTGAATCAGTGAAGAGGCGGACTGAAATAAAAAGAGCAGAGCGATACCGACCAAAACCAAGGTTGCCGAGCTAAAGCGGCGCATCGAGGCAAACAAAAACATAATGCCCGAAGCGAGCATCGTCATCGAGAAAGCGCCCAAGGGCATGGCTATCATCAGCGGCAGACCGAAGCTGCCGAAAACAATCACAATTGCCGCTCCGAAACCTGCCGCCGCCGCCAGACCCAAAGTATAAGGGCTTGCCATGGGATTATTGAGCAGGGTTTGGATTTCCGCACCGCCTGCGCCTAATGCCATACCCGCCACCACCGCCATAAAGGCTTTGGGCAGGCGCATATCATGGACGATATTCAAAGAAATCGGCTCCACACCCTCCATTTTGAATAAGGCGCGCAGCACTTCCATCGGGCTGAGCATGGCAGGACCCGTCGCCAGATCCAAGACTAAAAGAATAAAACAAACTATTGCAAAAGCCATAAGCGTCAACCACCGCTGCTTTTCACGGCGGCGGTGGTTGGCAATAGTCGTGCTAACAAAGAGATCGTTAGCCGACATACTTATTTCGCCTTCAGGTAGAAAGTACCTTCAGGAACAATAGGAAGATATTTTTTGTGATAATCCAAATAAGTGGCTAAAGGATCAACATCTGCAAAGGCTTCGGGATAGAGGGTTTTGGCAATGAATTGAATGGAAGCCGCATCGGCTAAGGTGCGCGAAGCGCCTTGATAAATGCCGTAGAGGCGGTCGTTTTTAATCGCAGATAATTCGGACCAACCGCTGCGCGCCTTATAACCCGCCAAGCGTTTCTGCGCTTCCGCTTCGTCAATATGGATACCCATGACCATGGCTTCGGCATTCTTTTTCAGCTCGGTTTCGCGTGCTGCAATTACGACCACATCGGGATTCGCCGCAATCACTTGCTCGGGATTCATCGGACCGGCGTATTCCACATGCTCGGCAGCGATATTGTCGCCCATCGCCTGCACTGCCAAAGGTCCCCACATGGTATTGCCGAAGCTGTTACCCTGTTCTGTCGGTCCTTTGTTGCCGAATTCGATATAGACTTTCGGCTTGGGCTGACCGGATTTCTCCACGCGCGCATGCACATCTTTCACAACGCCTTCATACCAATCGGCGATTTCTTTCGCGCGCGCTTCCTGACCGGTGATTTCGCCCAAAACGCGTGTGCTGTCCAAATGCAAATTCAATTGCTCTTTGTTGTAATCCAAAACTACCACGGGAATACCCGCTTTTTCCAAAGGCTCAAGATCAGGCTCCAACACCTGCCATTGCCATTCGCCGAGAATGACCAAATCAGGTTTCAGCGACAAAACTTTCTCTACGGAAAAAGTACCGACTTCCACTTCGCCCACATCCGCCAATTCATTAAGCTTGGGCAGGGTTTTGCTATAGACTTCCCAGCTGGTCGGCGTCCAATCCGTCCATACCGCTTTGGAAAAGCCGACCACATTGTCTAAGGCTTTTTCGCCGCCGACGGCAAGATAATCGGTGTAATAAAAGCCGAGCATAATGCGCTTGGCAGGCACATCGACCTTCACTTCGCGCCCCAGTACGTCTTTGATGGTTTTCACTTCTGCATAAGCAGTGCCCAAAGAAGCGGCGATAGCTGCCGCGACCAGTAGTTTTTTCAGCATGGTTGCTTCCCTATGGTTAAAAAATTGGTTATTCAAAAATATGGCGATATTTATCTTTCTGTAATTCTTTATAAGCATTTTTGCAATTAGTATAAAACGAAAGGATAGATGTGGATATTGTAACAAATAAAAATACTAATGTGATGTGGATAATAAATTTTACAGTATCTGTTATTTGATAATTGCTTAATAAGAAAGCAACATATAAAAATAAAGAAAATATCATTATTAATCCTACAATTAATGCGGTAGTAGGATTACCATTTTTCTTATACAAATATTTGCCTTCTTCCGAATTGTATTCAATATAACCAAACCCTATCAATGCACCGCCTTTAGCCCAAACAACATTGAATATCCCATCCATATCAGATTCTTTTTATCTATTAAATCATCCAATTCATTTACAGATAGATTATTTAAAATAGGAATTTTCTTTTGAGCAAACTGTCTGGTGAGGATAGTGCTGTTATTTTCTATATGTTTAGGTCTTTCTATATTGAGATATTCTTCTATTTCCTCTAATTTATTTCTGTCGATCTTTTTGCTATCTAGCAAGGAATAAGGAAAAACCAATCCTATAAATCTGAGGAAAATAGAAAAAATTTCCATAGCTTTATTTCTCTTGTTTATTGAGATTCAAGAAAAACGTGCCTTTCGGCGTAATCGGCAAATAATCGGCATGGAAATCCATATAGGTTTTCAGCGGATCGACATCGGCAAAGGCTTCGGGATACAGGGCTTTTGCCATAAATTGCGCGGCAGCCAAATCGCTTAAAGAACGCGAAGCGGTGTGATACAGGCCGTAAACACGTTGATTTTTCACCGCCGGCAATTCCGCCCACCCTGCGCGCGCGACAAATCCTGCCAAGCGTTTGCGCGCATCTTCTTCTGCAATATCAATGCCCATCGCCATGATTTCCGGCGCGGTTTCCACATTGTTTTCCGTGCCGCTAATAATGATGACCTCAGGCTGGGAGCTGATGACCTGCTCGGGATTGAGTTGTCCCCAAGACTCGATATGCGGCGCGCTGATATTGTCGCCGCCGACTGTCTCGGCAATCGCGCCCCACATGTTTTTGCCGAAAGTAAAGCTGTGTTCGCTTGGGCCTTTATTGCCGAATTCCACATAAATCTTAGGTTTGGCGACATTAGCTTTTGCTACCCGTTCCTGAATATCGGCAATGCCGGCGGCATATTCCTCGCCGATTTTTTTGCCGCGAGCCTCTTCGCCGCTCAAGATACCGAAGATTTCCGCGCTTTTGCGGTGGTTTTCCACCGTTTGATCATTGAAATCCACCACCACTACCGGTACGCCCGCTTTTTCAAAATACGGCAATTCGCTTTCCAAGGCGCCCATCTGGATTTTCGGCACAATCAGCACATCGGGGTTTAAAGCAAGGGCTTTTTCGGTCGAGAAATTATTATTGGTGGCATAGCCGACATCGGCGATATTGGCCAAATCCGGCATTTTTTCCACATACAGTCCCCAGCTGCCGGGATTGAATTTTTCCCAGAATTCGCGCGAGATGCCGACCACCTGTTTGAAATTCTCCGCACCTGCAACGGCAATATAATCCGGATAATAGAAGGTCAGAATCGCGCGTTTGACCGGCACATCGACCGAGACTTCGCGCCCCATGACGTCTTGAAAGGTTTTGACTTCCGCAGTAGCGGCACAAGCAGCGATAGCCGCCGCCAAAGACAATAATTTACGCATAATATACCTTTGAAAATAAAAAAATCGCGCATATCTTCCTTCTTGGATAAGATAAAGTCAATGCGAAAATTTCGCATTTCAATATTTTCATTGCTTAGCATTTTGCTCTAAGAATCTGTATTTATGAATAAATCAAACACATTCAAACCTTAATACTTTTCATGACAAGCCGATATTGGCAAATATATCGGGATAATGATTGAAAAGAACCGCAGCCAAAGCGGGGCACGACTTGTCAATAGCGGTGTTAAGGCTTGAAATGCCTAAGGCGAATCTTGATAATGCCCTCTGGCAAGACTTGCGCTGCAAGGCGGCTGATTTACGTTCTATTTCGACAAAAAAGAGGAATTGTTATGCAAAATGATGTCTTTCTGCGCGTGCTGCGCGGGGAAAAAGTAGAAAGAACCCCTGTGTGGATGATGCGCCAGGCAGGACGTTATTTGCCTGAATACCGCGCCACGCGCGAACAGGCGGGCAATTTTATGGATTTATGCCGCCATACCGAGCTTGCCTGCGAAGTAACCTTGCAACCGCTGCGCCGCTTCGCTTTGGATGCGGCGATTTTATTTTCCGATATTCTGACCATTCCCGATGCGATGGGTTTGGGGCTGCGTTTTGTCAAAGGCGAAGGCCCGCAGTTCGCGCGCACGGTGCGCAGCTTTCAAGAAGCGCAAGACCTGCCTTTGCCGCCCGACGGTTCATTGGATTATGTCTTTGATGCGGTCAAAATGATTCGCCGCGAACTCAATGGCGCCGTGCCCTTAATCGGTTTTTCGGGCAGCCCTTGGACATTGGCGACTTATATGATTGAAGGCAGCGGCAGCAAAGACCATGCGCGCGCCAAAGCCCTTGCCTATCGCGAGCCGCAAACTATCGCTTTATTATTGGACAAACTCTGCCAAGCGGTCAGCGATTATTTAAATGCGCAAATTGCCGCCGGCGCACAGGCGGTCATGATTTTTGACAGCTGGGGCGGCGCATTGCCGCATTGGGCATACGAAGATTTGTCTTTGCAATATATGCGCCGCATCGTGGCGAATTTGCAGCCCGACAGCGAGGGCAATGCCGTGCCGGCGATTGTCTTTACCAAAGGCGGCGGACAATGGCTGGCGCAGATGAAAGACTGCGGCGCGCAAGCCCTAGGCTTGGATTGGACGACTTCTTTAGCGCAAGCGCGCAAAATCGTAGGCGAAAACATTGCCTTGCAAGGCAATCTTGATCCGGCGATGTTATTGGCAGACCCTGCCGCCATTCGCCAAGCGGTGCAAAATACCTTGGCGGATTACGGGCATGGGCATCGACATATTTTTAATCTTGGACACGGAATTACTCCCGATGTGCCGATTGAAAATGCTCAGGCGATGATTGATGCGGTGCATGAATTCAGCCCTGCTTATCATCAATAGTCTTTTTAACAAGGAGAAATCATGAAACAATTGAGTATCAATGTATTGGCTCTTGCTTTATTGGCAGGTTGCGCCGGCGGCATCACTGGCGAGAAGCCCGCTGTCGAAGCCCAATTGCAGAATCAGGCGGCTTTGGGCGTGGTATGGATGCAGCAGTCCGGCGAATACAATGCGCTGGCGTATCAGGCATTTAATTATGCCAAACAAGCCTTTGATTCTGCCAAAGCTGCAAAAGGCAAGAGAAAAGCCGTTGCCGTTGACCTTGACGAAACCTTAATTGACAACAGCCCTTATGCCGGCTGGCAAGTGAAAAACGGTCAGCCTTTCAGCGGCGAGACCTGGACGCAATGGGTGAACGCCAGAGAATCGGGCGCGATTGCCGGCGCAGTGGAATTTTCCAATTATGTCAATGCCAACGGCGGCACGGTATTCTTCGTTTCCAACCGCCGCGACGATGTGGAAAAAGCCGCGACCATTGACGATATGAAACGCCTAGGCTTCCACAATGTGAGCGAAGAAACCTTGTTCTTGAAAACCGACAAATCCAATAAATCGCCGCGCTTCAAAGCCATTGAAGATCAAGGCTATGAGATTGTTTTATATGTCGGCGATAACTTGAACGATTTCGGCGACGCCACTTACCGCAAATCCAATGCCGAACGCCGCGCTTTCGTTGATGCCAATCAAGCGCAATTCGGCAAAAAATTCATTATGTTGCCGAATCCTAACTACGGCGATTGGGAAGGCGGCTTAGACAGCGGTTATTACAAAGGCGATACACAGAACAAACTCAATATCCGCCAAGCGGCAATCAAAGATTGGAGCGGAAAATAATCCCTCCCCTGACAATCCGACTGCAGTGCAGTCGGATTTTTAATTAGGTTTAACAATATTTTAAAAAGGATTTTCTATGATTAACAGACGTCGTTTTATTCAAATTGGGGCAAGTACTCTTGTGGCAATTAGCAGCAGTCGTTTGGCTTTTGCTGCTGCCGGCAGCAGCACCGTAAATTTGCGCATCGTCGGCACGACCGACGTGCACGGTTTCCTAACCGATTTCGACTATTACAAAGACGCACCGACAGAGAAATTCGGCTTCAGCCGCGCCGCAAATTTAATCAAGCAGGCCAGAGAAGAAGTGCCTAACAGCGTATTGGTGGACAATGGCGATCTTATCCAAGGCAATCCGATTTCCGATTATCAGGCGGCGGTCGGCGCTAAAGAAGGTCGTCCCGAGCCCTCGATTATGGCATTAAACGCCATGCATTATGATGTCGGCACGCTGGGCAATCATGAATTTAACTACGGTCTGCCCTATTTGGAAACGGCGATGAAAGAAGCCGAATTCCCGATTATCAATGCCAATATCGTGAAAGCCGGCACGGAAGAACCGGCATTCCAGCCTTATTTCATTCAAGAAAAAGAAGTATCGGCGCAAGACGGCGGCAAGCATACCATTAAAATCGGCTATATCGGTTTTGTACCGCCGCAAGTCATGATTTGGGACAAGGCAAATCTGGAAGGCAAAGTAGAAGCGCGCGATATCGTCAAAACGGCTGAAAAATATGTACCGCTCATTAAAGAAGCGGGGGCGGATATTATTGTTGCTTTGGCGCATACCGGCTCTTCCGACGAGCCCTATCAGGAAGGCGCGGAAAATTCCGCTTTCTATCTGGCGGATGTGGCAGGCATTGATGCGATTATTTTCGGTCATTCCCACCGTCTATTCCCCAATAAAGAATTTGCACAATCGCCGCATGCCGATATTGAAAAAGGCACGGTCAAAGGCGTGCCAGAAGCGATGGCAGGCTATTGGGCAAACAATATCAGCGTGATAGATTTGACGCTTGGCAAAGAAGAGGGCAAATGGCTGGTTTTAGACGGCAAAGCCGCTATCCGTCCTATTTACGATGCCGAGAAAAAAGCCGCAACCACGGAAAACCATGCGGAAATTGCCGCTCTGCTCCAACCGGTTCACGAAGCGACGCGCCAATTTGTTTCCCAACCGATCGGACATGCTACCGACAATATGTACAGCTATTTAGCTTTGGTGCAAGACGACCCCACAATTCAAATCGTCAATGCCGCACAAAAAGCTTATGTGGAAAACGCCGTCAAAGCTTTGCCTGAATTGGCAGGTATTCCAATTTTAAGTGCCGGTGCGCCGTTTAAAGTCGGCGGACGCAAAAATGATCCGAGCGGCTACACTGAAGTCAATAAAGGGGAATTGACTTTCCGCAATGCAGCAGACCTTTATCTCTATCCTAATACCCTCGTGGTCGTCAAAGTCACCGGCGAAGAGCTGAAAGAATGGCTGGAATGCAGTGCCGGCATGTTCCACCAAATCGATCCAAAGAGCGAAAAAGCACAAAGTCTGCTCAATTGGGAAGGTTTCCGCACTTATAATTTCGATGTTATCGACGGTGTGGAATATCAATATGATCTCACTCAGCCTGCCCGCTATGACGGCGACTGTAAGCTCATCAATCCCGAAGCGCATCGTGTCGTCAAACTCACTTATCAAGGAAAACCTGTCGATCCCAAAGCAGAGTTTTTAATCGCCACGAATAATTACCGCGCTTACGGCAATAAATTCCCCGGCACCGGCGACAAGCATATTGTTTTCGCCTCCCCTGATGAAAACCGCCAAATCTTGGCAAATTTCATCTCGGCGCAGAGCAAAGAGCATGGCAAAGTCAGCCCCAAAGCGGACGGTAACTGGCGGATTGCGCCGATTGCCGGCGATGTCAAACTCGATATCCGTTTTGAAACCTCGCCTAGCGAAAAAGCGCAAAGCTTTATTCAGGAATACGCCCAATATCCGATGAGCCAAGTCGGTACGGACGAAGTCGGCTTTGCTATTTATCAGATAGATTTGAGCAAATAAGCCCTGCTTGGTATAGTCAAAGAATTGAAAAAGTATTACGGCGTTGGCTCGCCTTGCCGTACGCTCTTGTACTGTCTGCGGCTCGCCGCCTTGTACTACTTTTTCACTTCTCCGACTATAGTCCATGCAATAGCCGCCCCGAGAGGCGGCTATTTTTATCGTGCCCCATCAAGACAATCCATTGCCTTGGCGGGAAATGAAAGAGAAGTTTTACAATCCTTTGCAATTCGCGTAATAAGTTACCGTTGCCGGCCAATCGCTAAACAGCGCCACAATGCCGACGTCTTGCGCCAATACGTCCAAGACTTTGAGCAAATCGCTGTCTTTTTTGATGAGATCATTCAAGCCGCTGTAATACCAGCCGCCGCCGTTCGCCAAAGGTCCGGAGCGTTCGATTGACCATGAAATGAGTTTGAAGCCATGCGATTTGGCGACTTTGGCATAATCGGAAGGCACAATCTTGCCGTCTTGATTGGCAAGCAGCATCGGCATGGCGGGTGACAAATAATTCAAACCGTCTTCGCGCAGCTTCGGCATTTCGGCAATACGCGCGGCGGTATCGAGTTCCTCATCTAAAAATACGGCTTGCTTGCCGAAATCGCCACCGTTTTTGATCCAATACTGCACATCGGCATAATTAAAGGATTGCGGGAAGACCTCGCTTGCCGCCACGCCTGCCGCTTGGTATTCATCCAGCAATTTTTGCGCATATTGTTCCTGCGTAAAGCCCTCGAAAGGCATTGCCACGACCGGCGTTTTCAGCTCGGGCGTCATTTTCACGCCCAAAGTCTTGAATAATTCAATCGATTCCTGATGCGTCATCAAAGTGCCGTTTTGGCTGTACAAATCGGTGCGCCAATTCGGCGTTGCCGCCATATATTCTTCCACCGTGCGCGCTTTGGGATTGCCGGCGTCCATTTTGCCTTTCAGGCTTTTGAATTCCGCCAGCGTGATGTCTGAAGTACGGCATTCCACTTTCGCTTCTTCAAGCAGCGTGCCGGCTTCGTCATATTTAGCCGGAGTAAAAGGCACGCTGCATTTCTCCGCCAAAGGCGTGGCGAGAATATTGGTCGTGGTGTGCAAATCGTTTTGCGCATGACGACAGACCAGCTCTTTGTCTTTGGTAAACGCCACATCGCATTCGATGATGCCCGCGCCTTGGCGTGCCGCAGCCAGATAAGCTTGCAGCGTATGCTCGGGGAATTGCAAAGGCGCACCGCGATGTCCGATGCTGAACTCCGTTTTTTGCGGACTTTGCGCGCTGCAGGCGACAAGGCTGTCTTTGAGTTCGCCAGCAGGCAAATCGTCAATCAGATAAAAGGGGCGCGCGCCGTAGCTATAGGCTTTAACAGGAGTAAATTCCTGCGCCTGCGCTTGCAATGCCAGCAAAGATAAACACAACAAAGTTTTTTTCATCATATGCTCCGTGGTTAAAAGAGGCGATTAATATAGCAAATTCCCTAAAAGTTTATGTTATTTTTGTCGTGTGAATAGAAGAAAAACACAAATATGAACTTTTTTCATCAGACCTTATCTTTTTATATCAGCATTTTGTCATGCCGCCGACGGCGCATTTGCCGTATCATAGCGGCTTTTTTGACGGGACGATTATGCGCAGATTAGCAGCATTTTTATTAATGACCGCCATACCGGCATGGGGGCATCCGCATGTGTGGATAGACGTGGAGATACACCCCCTGCAAGACGCGCAGGGGCGTATTGCCGCCCTGCGGCAATCATGGCAATTCGATCCTTTTTATTCCACCTTACTACTGGAAGAAATCCTACAGGGGGAAACGCCCGAGCGCCGCCAAGCCTTATGGCAGGATTTGGAAGGCGATATTCAAGCTGCACTTAGTGATGAGGGTTTATACACTTTTCCGCGCCGTCAATTTGCCGCACCGCGCGATCTAAAGCTTGTGCAAAAAGGCAATGATTTGTTCGTCGAAGCGGAACTGCCCTTGCTCGAGCCAAGCAAGTATCTGCAATATCAAATTTATGAGCCTGAATATTATGTGGAAATTCTGCATGCCAAAGCGCAGCCGCTGCAAATCGGCGGCTGTCGTTTGACGATTACGCCGGCAGAACCCAGCGAAGAAAAATATATGGAGGCGGCGGCATTAGATAAGAATCAGAAAGGCGATCCGAATTTGGGGCGCTTTTTTGCCGAAACGGCAGAATGGATGTGTCGGGAAAGCTGATGCGTTGTTTCAAAACCCTCATTCTATGTGCATTTTTCTTGACGACGCGCTATGCCGCCGCCCATCCGCATGTGTGGATATTGATTGAAGTGCAGCCGCGTCTGAATGCGGCGGGAGAAATCACGGCCTTACAGCAGCGCTGGGTCTTCGATCCGATGTACAGCCTGATATTTATTGAAGAAATGAACCGATTACCCGCGGCGGAACAGGCGCACTATTGGCATAAAGTCGAAGACCTGATTCTCAAACCCCTGTTTGCGGAAACATTTTACACCCACCCGAAAAACGCATTCGGCGAGGCGCAGAACGCACGTTTATATCCATCGCAAGACGAGCTGATTATCGAAGCGGAGCTGCCCTTGCTCAAGCCGACAAAATCCCTTTATTATCAAGTTTACGAACCGAGTTATTACGTGGAAATTTTGCACCATCCCGAACAGCAACGCCTTTTCGGCGCCTGCACATTGAGCGTCAGCGATGAAAAACCTGCCGGTATTCGAGAAGAAGCGGCGGCAGACAGCGCGCTTATTTATGATATAGGGCAATATTTTGCCGAACATGCGGAGGTCGTATGCCGATAAGCAAAACCTTGAAATGGCTGTTGCCGCTGCTCTTACTGCTTCTTGTGCTGTGGCTTTTTCAAGAAGAATTGCGCGCCCTGTGGCAGGGCATCGTTTTCGACATTCAGCGCTGGCAGAACAATTACCGCCGCGAAATGACGATGCTGATGCGCCAAATGCGCGGCGGTGCGCAGTGGCAGACATGGTGGCTCTTGGTCAGCCTCGGCTTTGTTTACGGCATTTTGCATGCGGCAGGCCCGGGGCATGGCAAGGCGGTGATTACTACCTTTTTGCTCACACAACCCTCGGGCTATAAAAATGCGCTCTGGCTGGCGGTCGGCGGCGCCATCTTGCAAGGCATCAGCGCGGTACTGTGGGTGGCGGTAACGGTGGGCGCATTGCAATGGTTGATTCGCGATGCCATGTCGCAAATCATTTGGGCGGAGCGCTTGAGTTACGCGCTCATCATTGCCGCCGGCATCTATATGCTTGCCAAAGCCGTTCGCCAATACCGCAGCGGAAGGCATCATCATGCGCACGGACATTGCGGCTGCGGACATCATCATGCACCGCAAGCGCAGACGGCTTTTTGGGCATCATTGCTTGCGATTGGCGCGCGTCCCTGCTCGGGCTCGATTTTGGCTTTGGCGGTTGCCGCCGCTTGGCAATTATGGGGCGTAGGCATTGTCATGACTTTCGCCATCAGCGCCGGCACGGCAATCACCGTGCTCAGCCTCGCCTTATTAACCATTTACGGACGCGAGCAAGCGGCAAAACGCCTCACCCTCTCCGCTGCCGCCGCGCAAAAAGGTTTGATGATGCTGGCTGCAATCGGAGCTTTCTTATTGATTAGTCTAGGCTTAATATTATTATTCAGCGCGCAGCCGCTGCCGATCTTGGGGCTGTAAACGCCTTCAAAGATTAACAAAAGATTACATTTATTTTAGCCGGATTGAAAAATCCGCCCCCAGCCACATAAAGGGGGGGAGAACTTTTTTGCTGGATTTGCCAGTCTTTTTATTTATGGAGTGTATTTATGAAACTGCGTCCTTTACATGATCGCGTGATCGTTAAACGTCAAGAAGAAGAAAAAACCTCAGCCGGCGGCATTGTTCTGCCTGGTTCTGCGACCGAAAAACCCTCGCAAGGCGAAGTGGTTGCCGTCGGCGAAGGCAAGGCTTTGGACAATGGTCAAAAACAAGCGATGAACGTCAAAGTCGGCGATAAAATCCTGTTCGGCAAATATTCGGGCAGCGAAGTCAAAGTGGACGGAGAAGACTACATCATCATGCGCGAAGACGAAATTTTCGCCGTTATCGAATAATTTTTTGTTCTTAATTTTAGGAGTTTAATTTATGGCAGCTAAAGAAGTACGTTTCGGAGAAGAAGCGCGTAAAGAGATGTTGAAAGGCGTGAACATTCTCGCCAATGCGGTAAAAGTCACGCTCGGTCCTAAAGGTCGCAATGTGGTCTTAGACAAATCATTCGGCGCACCGACCGTCACCAAAGACGGCGTATCGGTAGCCAAAGAAATCGAATTGGAAGACAAATTCCAAAATATGGGCGCACAGTTGGTGAAAGAAGTGGCTTCTCAAACCAATGATGCGGCAGGCGACGGCACCACCACCGCCACCGTATTGGCACAAGCCATTGTTACGGAAGGTTTAAAATCTGTTGCCGCCGGCATGAATCCGATGGATTTGAAACGCGGCATCGACAAAGCGGTTGCAGAAGCAGTCAAAGCATTGAAAGAATTGTCTAAACCTTGCAATGACAGCAAATCTATCGCCCAAGTCGGCACCATTTCCGCCAACTCTGACGAAACCGTAGGCGCGAAAATCGCCGAAGCAATGGATAAAGTCGGCAAAGAAGGCGTGATTACCGTTGAAGAAGGTCAAGGCTTGGAAGACAGTTTGGAAGTAGTTGAAGGTATGCAGTTCGACCGCGGCTACCTCTCGCCTTATTTCATCAACAATCAACAGGCGCAAAACGTAGAATTGGATAATCCCTACATTCTGCTGCACGACAAAAAAATCTCTAATATCCGCGACATGCTGCCGGTATTGGAAGCCGTGGCAAAATCGGGTCGTCCGCTGTTAATCATTGCCGAAGACGTAGAAGGCGAAGCCTTAGCGACTTTAGTCATCAACTCAATGCGCGGCATCGTGAAAGTGGCTGCGGTTAAAGCGCCCGGCTTCGGCGACCGCCGCAAAGCGATGTTGGAAGACATTGCGATTCTGACTGCCGGACAAGTGATTTCAGAAGAAGTCGGCATGAACCTTGAAGGCGCGACCTTAGAGCAATTAGGCTCGGCAAAACGCGTTACCGTTGATAAAGACAACACCACCATCATCGGCGGCAACGGCGAAAAAGCGAATATCGATGCGCGTGTTGCCACTATCCACACCCAAATCGAAAACACCACTTCCGATTATGACCGCGAAAAACTGCAAGAGCGTGTGGCGAAATTAGCCGGCGGTGTTGCCGTGATTAAAGTCGGCGCGGCTACCGAAGTGGAAATGAAAGAGAAAAAAGACCGCGTGGAAGACGCTCTGCATGCAACGCGTGCGGCGGTTGAAGAAGGTATCGTTCCCGGCGGCGGCGTGGCGCTGATTCGTGCCATTAATGCGATTGCCGACCTCAAAGGCGATAACTACGACCAACAAGTCGGTATCGATATTGCCCGCCGTGCCATGGAATATCCTTTGCGCACCATCGTGCAAAACGCAGGCGGCGAAGCTGCCGTTGTGGTCGATAAAGTCAAAGCCGGCAGCGGCAATGAAGGCTATAACGCCGCCAGCGGCGAATATGTGGACATGGTTGCCGCCGGCATCATCGACCCGACCAAAGTTACCCGCAGCGCTTTGCAAAACGCCGCTTCTGTAGCCGGTTTGATGATTACCACCGAAGCCATGATTGCAGAACTGCCAAAACCTGAAGCTGCTGCGCCTGATATGGGCGGTATGGGTGGAATGGGCGGCATGGGCATGATGTAATCACGCCGACACACCTATGATGATTTGTCTTAAAAACACATCATCACGCATAAAAAAGCGGACGCACAGTCCGCTTTTTTATCGTCTGAATATTTGAATGTGCTTGCTATTTTATTATTTATAGTTAACTCATGGCAAAATTAATCATTTTTCAATCGGGTAGGTCGGATACTTGTATCCGAAATTACTTAAAATATAAATTTGTCGGATTCAAGAATCCGACCTACTTCTTTATAAATTAGTAGTTTATATATTTATATCCAACACAATTTATCATGCCTGTGCTTTCAGGCATAAGCGCCTAAGCTAAGGTTAAAAATATAATGTTCATATTTGTCATGAATCGACTATATTTAATTTAACAAGCATTTTCTATTCATTATTTTTTGGATCAGGCAACAGGTTTTTTTCTTGTCCGGCAAATCCGGATTTAAGAATTTTGCTTTCTTTATAATTTTCCCAATAAGGGAATAAAGGGGAAGAAAAACGATAATTCTCTGCCGTCCATAATACCGGCTTAAGCGGCGTTTTTCTCTTCAGTCCCATGAAATGCAGTACATTATGGTCTAAGTCAGCAGCATCGAAAGTATTTTCTTGATTAATGCCTTTGGACAGATCCAATTGGCTGTGCCATAAAATAATCAGCACGCGATAGCCGGCTTCTGTTTTGGGGCTGTGTCCGGCAAAATCTTTGCTATGCCCGACTTCATTGCCGTGATCGGAGAGAAAAATTAAGCCGCGCCATGTTGTTTTGTCCTCTTGAATCATTGTGAAAATTTGCTCGAATATCCAATCTTGATAGGCGATGCTGTTGTCATATTCATTACGTTTTTGTTTAACCCAAAGCCCTGCATTTGCCTCTGCCAATTCGGCGGCAATTTGATTTTCGATATGAGGGTCTTTACCGGGAAACAACGCAAATGTGTCGGGGTAACGTGCGGAATAATTAGGATGAGAACCGATTAAATGCACAATAATTAATTTTTTTGGCGCTTGGTCTGCTAAAGCATCGGCAATATAGGGCAATAATTCCTCATCTTTAGAAAAAGAACTGCGGCCGCTGCGTTTGTTATTAAAAATCGCTTCATCGGCAAAAGAGGCAAACAAGGAAGAAAGATAGATATCATCCTGATTGCTGATCCAAAAGGTTTTAAATCCTGCTATTTTGGCATCTGCCAGCAGGCTGCGCTGCGGAATGTAATTTTCTCTTCCTGCCGGCGCATCAGTCAGCATGGCTTTAATTGCCGATAATGTGCTTGCATAAGGAGAATAGGCTTTGCATAGAATGCTGAGCTTTTCCGCATGGGATTGGATATAAGGCGTGGTTTGCCGCGGATAATTGCAAACGCTCATATTATGACTATTCAAACTTTCGGATAAAACGACAATAATACTTTGCTCTTCAGCAAAATAAGGTAAATAAGAGATATTTCTTTGCGCATTGAGCAGCCATTTTTCCTGCCATTGCCGATGAGAGATTGTTTGTTGGTGAAAACCTTGAATTTTTTGATAATAATGATGCCAAAATACAGGGGGGGATAATGCACGGATAGGTTTAATAATCCATGCGCTTATGGTTAATAAGAATAAGATAATTGGTATAATTTGCTTGCTTGCTTGCTTGCTTGCTTGCTTGCTTGCTTGCTTGCTTGCTTGCTTGCTTGCTTGCTTGCTTGCTTGCTTGCTTGCTTGCTTGCTTGCTTGCTTGCTTGCTTGCTTGCTTGCTTGCTTGCGGATAAATATATTCGAAATCTATTCGACGGTAAATATAATAATATCCTGCTAAGCCGCCTAGCCATAGAAAAAGAATAACCCTTGCAAAATAATGATTTTGCTGTATGAATTCGCTGCTTTCTTGCAAGGAAGTATTGGCAATTGATTGGACCACAAAATAAGCATCTATGCTGCTATTGTATAAAATCCAGCTGGAAGAGAGGATAATGCTGTGCAGCCAAAATATGGTCCACCAAATCCAAGTGCCAATCACTAAAAATGTTTTTGATGTATATTTTTTACTGAAAATAAATAGAAAGCAGCCAAATAAAGATAAAAAACAAAGTTTCAAACCGTCGGATTTATCACCGGCAATGATTAACAGATTGCCCGTGAGAATGGCAGGCAGTAATAGCAGGAGATAATGAAGAAGATATTTAATCATGATAATCATAATGTTAGCAATTATTTACCGCGCTATTCTAAAGCAATCAAGTCTGAATTGAAATGCTTTTCTGATAAGTGATTCGTAAAAAATTTTATGATATGATTTTCAAATGAATCTAATGCTAATTAAATCATGATATTACTTGCCATGTTGGTAAATTCTAAGAAAAATTAGTGCTTTTCGGCACTTGCCTTTTGAGCGGCGAGATTGAACAATAGACTGAATGAATAGCCAAAGGAAATCTATGAGACATCACAGCGAAGCCTATGAAGAGCTGAAGAAAGGCGACTATCAAGCGCCTAGCATTTATCTTGCCGCCATCAAAGAACGCATTGCCACGCCCGATATTGCCGCCATCCGCCGCCGCGTGGAAAAAGTATTGCAGCGTGATGATGTGGACGAAATCCTTTCTGTTGAAGAAGGCGAAGACGGCTTTACCAACATCGTTTTGCGCAGCGTTGATGAAGATGAGCCTGATAATGAGTTGGTCAGCCTGTTCCGCATCCGCATTTACGATAATGACGAACCTGAAGCTTGGTCATACGAAGCGGCGGATTACCGCAACCGCAATTTGCTGGAAGACGAACGCAGCGAAATGCAGCAAGCCACGCAGATTCTGGAATGTTTCACCTATTTTGATGCCGATTTTGCCCAAAGCCAGTGGATGCTGCAATTTGCCGTTATCGATGCCATCGCGGGCAGTTGCTATGCCTTGCAAGACATGGTGTCGGGGCAGTTTTTCAGCAGCACTTGGCTGGCGGAAATGGCGCAAACCTACACGTCGCCGAGCTTGGAAATGGCGTATGTGCTGCATGTGATTGTGCCCGAAGACGACAGCCGCGCCGATTTTTGGATGCACACGCACGGCTTGCTGAAATTCGGTTTGCCCGAATTGGAAATCATGCGTGCTTCGCGCAACAATTTGGAAACTTATCAAGGAGTTATCAACAGCGTTTCACAAATTTTGCTGGATAATCCCGAGATTTGGCATGAAGACGAAGCCATTCTCTGCGCCAATACCGAAGCTGGCGAATTGAGCGTGCGTCTGATGCCGTGGCAGCAAGCGCTGCGTTCCGATTTGCTGGCACCGATGAAAGAAGGCTTGTTTAAGCAGAAAATCGAGCGTTTTAGCGGCGATTTGGGCGAACGCGAGGAAGACGATATCCACACCGAGCCGTCTTTGGTGATTTTCGGCGACCGCGACGGGCAAGCCGTGCATTTATCCGATTTCGGCGCGGCGGTGGAAGAAGGCAGCCATATCATGCTGATGCTGCCCAATTCGGAAACCTGGCGCATGTATTGTTTGGCAAAAGAAAAACTGCCGCTGTTTGCAGGCTGCCTGAAACGCCATCCGCCCGAAGAAGGCGTGTGGGGCTATATGATGAAAATCCGCTGCGAATCGCCGTCCACCGAAGCCACCGAGCATATGTGGTTTGTGGTGCAAAGCATCAGCGGCGATGAGGTTGTCGCCGAACTGGTCAATGAACCCTTCGACATTCCCGAAATGCGCAGCAGCGAAAGCTATACCCTGCCGCTGGACGATGTTACCGATTGGTGCATTTATTCCACACCGCTGCAGGCGCGGATTACGCCCGATGATGTATTTCGTTTGCGGCGGTATCTGGATGCGAATTAATGCTTCAGATTTTCTGCGGTAACTATCTCTTATAAATATGGTTTAACTTATCTTTTTGAAAAAACGGAGTAATGATGACAAGTCCTCTGACGCTTGCTTACCAATTACGCATTCATCTTGTGGATAGCGAACCTGAAATTTGGCGCAGAATTCTGGTGCCGGTGGATATGAATTTAGATGCTTTGCATCATGCCATTCAATCCGCTTTTGAGTGGCAGGGCTATCATTTATTTTCTTTTTGGAAAAAGCAGAAGCACGGCAGACGTTCGCCGTCGATTTATCCTACGAATGAAGAATGGGATTTTTTTGATCATTCGCAGAGTGAAGCGGCATCTAAAAAGAGAAAGCCGCAAAGATTGCCTTTGATGTCCGATGTGTTATCGGTGGGCGAAAAGCTGATGTATACCTATGATTTTGGCGATGATTGGGAGCATGAGATTTTGTGTGAGGCTTTACTGATCAAACCTTTACGCATTCGCCTGCCGTATTGCAATGAGGGCGGGCAGAATGCAGCATTGGAAGATAGCGGCGGAATTTATGCTTATCAAGAGATGATGTATGCTCTTCAAAACAGGGAAGATCCCGAATATGAGGAATATGCGCAGGAGATATTGAATGTTTGGGGAGAAAAGATTGCCCAACGTGATCCGAACGCATTTGATGCGAAAAAAATCAAATTTAGGCGCTAAGTTTCGGCAGATAGCCGCAGAAATAGAAAGTATATAAATCGATACCGCATTATTTTTAGTGCTTCGCTTGATAAAAGAACAAGGCGGTCCGGTTATTCGGACCGCCTTTTGCTTGAATCTTATCGTTGAAAAATGAAAAAGTATTCAGTATCGGCTCATCTGATATGAATTCCCGCTGCTTCGACGATAGACAGCAATTAAAAAATCGCGCGCAGGATTAAGAAGCTGGTCGCGGATAGGAAAGCGGCGGAGGGTAGGGTGATAATCCATGCCAGTCCGATGGGTTTCATCAAAGCCCAGTTGGCATTACGGTTGACTAAGCCGATGCCCAGCACGGCGCCGACAAGAATGTGCGTGCTGGATACGGGCAAGCCCATGAGCGATGCCATCATGACGACGGAGGCGGCAGAGAGTTCGGCGCTAAAGCCGGAGGCGGGGTGCATTTCTGCTAATTTGCTGCCGACGGTGGCGATGACTTCTTTGCCGATGAACCAGAGTCCGGCGATGAGGGCTATGCCGAAGGTCAGCATGGCAACCGGCGGAATGGGGGATTGGCTGCTGATGTCGCCGCTTTTGAGTACGTCCATAATGGCGGCAAAGGGTCCGATGGCGTTGGCGATATCGTTGGCGCCGTGGCTGAAGGCAAAGCCGGCAGCGGTAAAGACTTGCATCCATGAAAACATGAGGAAGGTGGATTTGCCGAGGTCTTTGCGTTTTAGGGTTTTGGCGTAGATGAAGGTTGCCATCCAAATGCCGGCGCCGATCATGAAGATGACGAAATAGCTGCCGATGTCGCTAAGCCCTAATTTCATGTTTTTCAGCCCTTTGAAGATGAGCATGGAGGCGATGATCATGCCGCCGACAGAGGCGATAAAGGGCACCCAAGAGTGCAGGGCTTTGTAGGTGTTGAGCGATTGTTTGCGTTGGTCGATTTCGTAGAGTCCGCGGTAGTAGTCGGATTCGAGTTCTTCGGGGTCAAGGTCGGGGTCTTCATAGATTTCTATGTCGCGCGCCATGGCGGAGGCGGCGGCGACTTTTTCCGATTCGCTGAGTTGTTCGAAGTGTTCGCGGTGGGTTTTTTTATAGGCTTTGCGTTCGGCTTTGATGGCTTTTAATTTTTCATCGGCAACGGCGTTGTAGTCCAGCACGTTTTTCTTGATTTGCGAGAAGATGAGATAAGAGGCGATGCCGCCTAAGACGGGCGAGAGTACCCAAGAGGCGGCGATTTGCCCGAGTCTGTTCCATTGAATCAGCGATACGGAGTCGTTGCCGCTGATGATGCCCAGACATAAGGCGCTGCCGACAATGCCGCCGATGATGGCGTGCGTGGTGGATACCGGCCAGCCTTTTTTGGTGGCGAACAGTAGCCACAGGGCGGAGGAGAGCAGGGCAGACATCATAATGAAGACGAAGTTAATTGGCTCAAGGTTCATTTGATTGAGGTCGATGATGCCTTTGCGGATGGTGTCGGTTACCGCGCCGCCGGCGATGACGGCGCCGCTGACTTCAAAGACGGCGGCGACCAAGAGGGCTTGGGTGATGGTTAAGGTGCCGGCGCCGACGCTGGTGCCGAAGGAGTTGGCGACGTCGTTGCCGCCGATGTTAAATGCCATGAAGACGCCGAAAGCGGTGGCGAGGAGGAAGAGTGTGCTGTGGTTGTAATGGGTATAACCCAGTCCCCAGTAGATGAAATAGCCCACCATGCTGATAAAGAGTATCAAAAAGAATCGGTTAAGATTCGCTGTCGCAGATGGGTTTGCGCTGTTGAGCTTGCTCATGGCTTTTCCTCTTGATTTTGGTGTGCGCATTATAGGGGCAAATGCGTGTAAATGAATCTTTAAAAGAGGTTTTTATAAAAAATCTATTCTATCTCCTATGAAAGCGGCGATGCGCATTGGCGGGCGGCAACGGCAGCATTCTGCTAAAATGCCGCCTGATTTTTTTTGGGAGAGAAAATATGCAGCATCCTATGCTAACGATTGCCCGCCGTGCGGCGGAAGAAGCGGGTCGCCTGATTGAGCGCGGCTATCGCGATTTGAGCCGTATTAAGGTGCAGGAGAAAGGGCGCGGCGATTTTGTCAGCGTGATTGATCAGCAATCCGAGCAGATTATTCGTCAGATTTTGCAGGATAAATTCCCCGAGCATGATATTTTGGGCGAGGAGTTTGGCGGCTTGAGCGTAGCGGAGAGCGATTATCAATGGATTATCGATCCTTTGGACGGCACGGCGAATTTCGTCCACGGTTTGCCGCATTTTGCGATTTCTATCGCGCTGCTGAAGAAAGGGCAGTTGGAAATCGGTTTGGTCTATAACCCGATTACGGACGAGATGTTCAGCGCGGCGCGCGGCGAAGGCGCTTTTTGCAATGGACAGCGGATTCGCGCCAATGGGCAGCGCGACAGCCATAAGGCGATGATTGCCACCGGTTTCCCTTTTAAAACGCCCGAGCAGATGGCGCAGCAATTCGCCTATTGCCAATCGGTGCTGGAGGATTTCAGCGATTTGCGCCGCTTGGGCGCTGCCGCTTTGGATTTGTGCTATGTAGCTTGCGGACGGCAGGACGGCTATTTCGAGTCCGGCATCAAGCCTTGGGATATTGCGGCAGGGATTTTGATTGCGCAGGAAGCGGGCTGTTTGGTCAGCGATTACGGCGATGAAAAAGCGATGCTGGATACGGAAACGATTGTCTGCGCAAATGCCTATTTGCATCCGATACTGATGAAGGCTTTGCGCCGCGCGCGCTTACAAGAAGCGGCGGAATAAGGAATAAGATGAAAGATATGAATCGCATGCTGCACTGGATTCCCAATCCTTTGGCGCTGATTTTCTATATTTTATTGTTTACATGGTTGCTGACTTGGATTGTGCCGGCGGGCAGTTTCGAGCGGGCGGAAATCGGCGGGCGCATGATGGTGGTCGCCAATACCTATCATCAGGTCGAAGGCGGCAGGCTCTCGATTTTAGATGCCTTTTTCGCTATTCCGAAAGGCATGGTGGCTTCGGCAAGCGTGATTTTTATCGCTTTTATCGCCGGCGGTTTGTTCCATATTTTGTCGGCAACGCAGATGTTGGAAAATGCGGTCGGCAGCATGGTCGGCAAATTAGGACAGGAACGCGGCACTTTGCTGGTGTGGATCAGCACTTTTGCTTTCGGTTTGCTGGGCATTGCAGTGGGCTATGAAAATAATATCGCCCTAGTGCCGATTGCGGTCTTACTAGGCTTGGCAATCGGCGGCGATGTCATGGTGGGGCTGGGCATTGCCATCGGCGGCATTGGCTTCGGTTTCGCCACGTCGCCGATTAATCCTTATACGGTCGGCGTGTCGCATCAAATCGCCCAATTGGAGATTTTCTCCGGCGCTGTCGTGCGCAGCGTGTTTGCCTTGATTATTTTGGCAACGGTTGCTCATCATAATGCGCGCTATTTGGCGAAAATCCGCCGCAATCCGCAGGCGAGTTTGTCGCTTGGTGTCTCTACTGCCGGTTTGGCATTGGCAAAACCGATTAAGGATTACCGCATGGGCGGCAAGGATTGGACGATTTTAGGCATTTTCCTTGCCGGCTTGGCATTGATGCTGTTCGGTGTGTTTAAATACAAATGGTATATAAATGAAATTGCAGGAATTTTTCTCTTAATTGCCATCTTAAGCGGTTTGCTTGTGGGTATGCGTCCTAATGAAATTGCGCAAAAATTCGGCGAAGGGGCGGCAGCGGTCAGCAAGGGCGCATTGTTAATCGGCTTTGCGCGCGGCATCCAAGTGCTGCTGGAGCAGGGCGCTATCGGCGATACGATTATCAATAGCTTGGCTTCAGGTTTGAATGATTTTCCGGTAACCGTCAGCACGATTTTAATGAGCATTGTGCACGGCATTATCAATTTCTTTATCCCCTCCGGTAGCGGGCAGGCGGTTGCCTCCATGCCGATTATGATTCCTTTATCGGATTTAATCGGCATGACGCGACAAGTGGCGGTGTCGGCTTTCCAAGTCGGCGACGGTTTTACTAATATGATTGCACCAACTTCCGGTGGCACTTTGGCAATGCTGGCTTTGGTGGGCATGCCTTATGACCGCTGGGTAAAATTTTTCTTTCCGCTGCTGCTTAAAGCCTATCTCTTGGCTTGGGTCTTTTTGGCGCTAGTGGCGAATATGGGATGGAGCTGATTCATGAATTATCAAGAAATTTTACAAGAACTTATTGCGCATAACACCATTTCCAGCGAAAGCAATTTGGGCTTGATTAATTGGGTGCAAGACTATTTGCAGGATTTGGGCATTCATTGTCTGCGTTTGGAAGATGAAGAAGGTCTGCCTAAGGCATCCTTGATTGCGCGGATTGGGCCGCAGGCGGCAGGCGGTCTGATTTTTTCAGGGCATACCGATGTCGTGCCGGTAGCGGAGCAGCCGTGGACGGCGGATCCTTTTGTCATGCGCGACAGCGGCGACAAACTCATCGGACGCGGCGTCTGCGATATGAAAGGCTTTATCGCCTGCGTATTGGCGAACGCGCCCGCTTGGCAGCAATTGCCTTTGCAAAAGCCGGTGTATTTTGCTTTTTCTTATGACGAAGAAGTCGGCTGCGACAAAGCGCCGCGGATTGCCCGAACCTTGCAAGAATGGGGAGCGCAATCGGCTTGGGCGATTATCGGCGAGCCGACTTTGCTGGCGCCCGTCGTCGGGCAAAAAGGCATCGTCAATATCCGTACAACTTTGACGGGCATGGCGGCGCATTCCTCGCAAATTCTGCATCAAGGCGTTTCCGCCGTGCATGAGGCGGGAAAATTGGTCGGCTATATCGAGCAAGTTATGCATGATTTGATTGCTGACGGGGAAATCAATCCTGCCTTTAATGTGCCGCACAGCTCTTTGCATGTCGGCATGATTCAAGGCGGCATCGCGCATAATGTATTGGCGCGCGAATGCGTACTGGATTGGGAAATCCGCAATTTGCCCGAGCAAAGCATCGAAGCGGTCTTGGCAAGAGTGGAGGCTTATGCCCAGCAATTATGCGCCGCCAATAGCGATTTGCGGATTGAAACGAAATTGACCAGCGCGGTCGTACCGGGATTGGTCAATCGCGATAATGCGGAATTGCTGGCATTGCTTGTCAGACATCTGCCCGACACTCAGCTGGAACACGTCGCCTATGCCACTGAAGCAGGGCATTTCCAGCAGGCGGGATTCCAAGCGGTCATCCTCGGGCCGGGCAGCATCTTGCAAGCGCATCAGCCGGATGAATGGATTGAAAAATCCCAGTTGGAACGCTGCTGCGTGTTATTGGCGGATTTGGTCAAAGACGCCTGTTTATAATCGACTATACTTTTTTATTTCACGCCCGTTTTCGGGCTTTTTTGTTTTGCGGCGCTCAAACCTGATGAAGTGCGCGCGATTAGCGGCGTTTTCTTTCGGTGGAAGTGGGAATATTGAGTTCTTCGCGATATTTGGCAACGGTGCGGCGGGCGATTTTATAGCCTTCTTCTGCGGCTAGGCGGTCGGCAATGTTTTGGTCGGACAAAGGTTTTTTCGGATTCTCCGCCGCAATCATTTCGGCGATAGTGGCTTTAATGGCAGTGGTGGATTGGTCTTCGCCGCCGTCGGTGCTTTCGAGCTGGGTGGAGAAGAAATAGCGCAGTTCGTAAATACCGCGTTTGCAGCTGAGGTATTTGCCGTTGACGGCGCGCGAGACGGTGCTTTCATGGATTTCCAGCATATCCGCCACTTTTTGCCGCGTCAACGGACGCATGGCTTTTTCGCCTTCTTGGAAAAATTCTTGTTGCAGGGCGACGATGACGCCTGCCACACGGCGGATGGTGTCGGCGCGTTTGTCAATTGCGCTGAGAAACCAGCGCGCTTCGTTTAGCTGCGCTTGCAGGAGGGTTTTTTCCTGCGGATTGGCATGTTTGATCATGGCGGCATATTCTTCATTGATGCTGAGCGAGGGGCTGAGCGAGGGGTCGATTTCAATGTAGCTGATATGGTTTTTCTCGCGCACGATGATTTCAGGGTGGATAAAGTTGCCGTTTGAGGGGGTAAATCCCTGTCCGGGCTGCGGATTGAGTCCTTCCAGCAGGGCAATGGCTTGGCGGTATTCTTTATCGCTGATGTTGAGTCGCTGTTGAATGAGTTGCGGGTTTTTGCCGATAAACAGAAAATACCGCCCCATGATGCGCTTGAGGGTGTTCAAATGCGGGGTTTTAGGCGGCAGTTGCTCTAATTGCAAGTGTATGCATTCTTCTAAATCTGCTGCGCCGACACCGGTGGGCTGGCAGGTTTTAATCGTGGCGATGGCTTGCTGCACCAAATCGATGTCGAGTTGGTAGAGTTTTGCCAGTTCGGCGGGTTTGTCGCGCAGATAGCCGTCTTCGTCTAAATGATAAAGCAGGTATTCCGCCGCCCGACGCAGTTCTTCGGCGATGGGCATTTGCTCTAATTGCTCGAGGATATAGCTTTCGAGGCTGTGGCTGTGGCGGATGTATTCTTCTAAATTGCTGTTTTCTTCCCGATGCGGGCTGTGGTCTTGCCAATCGTCATAGGAGTCGCTCCAGTCGCCATCATAGGGCAGGTCTTCGCCAAGTTCGTTAAGCAGTCCGTCGTCAATGTCTTCGCTTTCTTCATGCTCGCTGCTTTCTTCGCGCAGTCCGTCGTCTTCAAAATTGAGCATAAAGTTTTGCGAGAGCATTTGCGAGACTTCCAGCGAAAGCTCTTGGGCATTCATGTTCAAAATCTTAATCGCCTGCTGAAATTGCGGGGTCAGGGCAATTTGCTGTTTGATTTTTACGTCAAGATTTTGCTGTTGCGACAATGCCATATTGACCTCAATTCAAACTAAAGTCGTCGCCGAGATAGATTTGCCGCGCGCGTTCGTTGCTGACAATCGCCTGCGCATCGCCTTCGGCGATGACTTCGCCGCCACCTAAAATATAAGCGCGGTCGCAGCTTTTCAGGGTTTCGCGCACGTTATGGTCGGTAATTAGCACGCCGATGTTGCGTTCGGTCAGATGCGTGATGATGTTGCGGATGTCGCCGACGGCTATCGGGTCGACGCCGGCAAAGGGTTCGTCGAGCAAAATGTAGCGCGGGTTGCTGGCTAGAGCGCGGGCAATTTCGCAGCGGCGGCGTTCGCCGCCCGAAAGGGAGATGCCCAGAGTATTGGCGAGATGGGCGATACCTAAGTCTTGCATCAATTCTTCTGCGCGTGCTTGGCGGGCGGCGCGTTTGAGCGGGCTGCTAAGTTCTAATATCGCCAGGATGTTGTCGCGTACGCTGAGTTTGCGGAAGACGCTGGCTTCCTGCGGCAGGTAGGAAATGCCGCGTTTGGCGCGTTCATGAATAGGCAGACGGGTAATTTCCTGTTCGTCAAGGAGAATTTTTCCACCGTCGGGTTTGATAAGTCCGACAATCATATAAAAGCTGGTGGTTTTGCCTGCACCGTTGGGCCCTAATAAGCCGACAACTTCACCTTGTTGAATGTGTAGGGAGAAGTCGCTTAAGACGGTGCGCGCTTTATAACGTTTTTGCAGACTGACCGCTTGCAATCCGCTCATTTAGCCGCCTGATTTCGGGGTTAGGGTCATCTTGACGCGTTTGCCGCTGACTTGCTCTTTGGCGAGGTTATAGGTAAGGATGTCGCCGTGGGTTTCGTTTTTTTCTTGTTTGACATAGGCTTGCCCCTTGATTTCCACGGTCGAGCTGGCGATGGTGTATTTCATGTATTGTCCGCGTCCGTCAATCGGCGGTTCGTTTTTAGCCACATAGTGGAAGGTGGCGAGTTTGCCCCATGCTTCAATTAGGGTAACTTCGCCTTCGTTGATGTGGATGACGACTTTGTCACCTTTGAGGTTCATCTCGCCTTGGGTGATGTCCACATTGCCGGTATAGGTGGCACGTCCTGCAAGGGCATCGTATTCGCCTTGGTCGGCGGTCAGGTTGATGGGAATTTCTTTATAGTTGTCGCTGTTTTGCGCGACGGCATTGTGCATGAATAAGGCTGCGGCGAGGCTAAAAATTGTGATGAGGCGCATAATAACTCCGTATATTTTGTTTTAGTATAAATAAATTCTGATTTAAATGCCATATTGTACCAATGGCATGAGTTGTGCTATCGGCGCTGCGAATCAAAACGGGAGCATCACTTTCCGCTTGGTTTTTATCGATGCGATACAGCATCTTATCTGTTGAAAACTCAAAGCGCGTGGCGCTGTCTTCTCCGTTTTGCCGCTCGGCAAAGACATTATTTTCCAGACGCAATTCCGTGCCGGCTTCGTTTTGCTGCGCGTAATCGGCGCGGATATGGGTATGCGTCTCGCCTTGCTGATGATGCAGGCGCGGTTGGGTAAATTCCGTACCGCGCACGTCTTGATAATAATGGGTAAGCGGCGCGCTGAGCTTCATATTGCTATTGCCCTGTTCGTCATAGCGATAGCTAATGCCTTCATGCACGACTAAGAGCGGCGGCGCCTGTGGCGATTCGTCTTTTTCCGCATGTTCGATTGCCTGATGGCGCAGCCAAATGCCGACAATGACGGCGCTGAGGGCTATCCATGCGATATGGCGTTTTTGAAACCATGCACGCATCAGGCGACTCCCGCTTGCAGGAGGTCGTGAATATGCACGACGCCGCAGAGTTTGCCGTTTTCCACAACGGGCAGGGCGGTAATGTGGCGGTTTTGCATCAGCATCAGGGCTTCTGCGGCTAATGCCGCGCTATGGGTAGTTAATGGCGCATGGGTCATGACTTCAGACAGCGGCAGGGAGAGGGCATCGGGATGTTTACCCAGACTGCGGCGCAGATCGCCGTCGGTGTAGATGCCGAGCAGTTGCTGTGTTTCGTCGCAGATAAGTGTGAGCCCCAAGCGTTTATCGGTAATTTGAAAGAGGGCGGTTTGCACGCTGTCTTCGGCGCGGTTAAGCGGCAGTTCCGCGCCTTTGCGCATCACATCGCCGATTTTGGTGATTAGGCGTCTGCCCAAGCGTCCGAAGGGATGGGAGCGGGCGAAATCGGCGCTGGAGAAATCGCGCGCCTGCATAATGGCGACGGCTAGGGCGTCGCAGAGTGCCAGCGTGGCGGTGGAGCTGGAGGTGGGCGCCAATCCCAACGGACAAGCTTCTTTTTCCACGCGCAGATGCAGATGAATATCGGCGGCTTGCGCCATCGCCGATTGCGCCCGTCCTGTGATGGCGATGACGCTTAGTCCCATGGCTTGCGCCAGCGGTATCATAGTCATGAGTTCGCCGCTTTCGCCTGAAAAAGAGATGGCGATGAGGGTGTCGGCGGCGGTCAGCATACCCATGTCGCCGTGTCCGGCTTCGGTGGGGTGGACGAAAAAGGCGGGTGTGCCGGTACTGGCGAGGGTGGCGGCGATTTTCGCGCCGATATGTCCTGATTTGCCCAGTCCGCTGACGATGACGTGTCCGCGGGTGTTTAAGATGGCTTCGCAGGCTTGCACAAAAGCAGGTTCGGCAATCAGGGCTTGCTGGGCAAGCACGGCTTCGGCTTCGATGCTTAAGACTTGTCGGGCATGGGCTTGCATTTGCTCGGGATTAGCGTTGTTCATGGCTGATCTCCGTGAGTTGTCCTGCGGGGGCGTCGAGTATGCGGTCAAACAGAGGCATGATGTCTTCGGCTTGCCGCCAATGCGGACGTCCGTCGGGGAAAATGTTGCGGCTTAGGCTACTTTCGACCCAGCCGGTGTCGATGCGGCAGACCGCGAGATTCGGATAGCTGCCGTTTTCTTCGCTGATGTCGCGGATCATGCGGCTTAAGGCGGCTTGGGCGATGCCGAAACCGTGCCAGTAATGGGCTTGTTCTTCAAGGGTGTTGAAGACGCTGAAAGCGAGCTTGGGCGCGGCGGATTGTTGCAAGAGCGGCAGCAGATATTGGCTGAGCCAGAGCGGCGCGGTGAGATTGACTTGCAGGGCTTTCAGCCAGTCTTCGGCTTCAGTGTTAAAGAGGGGGCGCAGATTGCCGCAGTAGGCGGCAAGATGGATGAGACTGTCAAGACGACCGTAGTCTTCGCGAATCATATCGGCAAGGCGTTGATAGTGTTGCGGCGGCGACAGCCATAAATCGAAGGGAATCAGCGTGTGGTCGCCACCGAGTTCTTCGTCTAAGCGTTGCAAGGCAAGAGGGTCGGCGTCCAGCAGCAGCAGATGGGCTTTTGTGTCCCAATGGCGGGCGAGGGTGCTGCCGATTCTGCCGCAGGCACCTGTGATTAAACGAATGTCTTGCATAGTTTCATACTCCGATAATGTCAGCTAATTCGCTTGCTTGTTCAATGATGTAATCCGCCTGCCATGTCTCGATGTGGCTGTCGGGCGGTAAATAGCCGTAGCGGCAGGCAACGCTGGGCATACCCGCCGCACGCGCCGCCTGTATGTCGCTTTCGCTGTCGCCTACATAGAGGCAGTCCGCAGGATTGGCATTGATATGGGCGCAGGCAAAGAGCAGCGGTGCCGGATGGGGTTTGTTCTGCGGCAGGGTGTCGCCGCAGACGAGGGCGGTGATGCGTCTGTCCAATTGCGCTTGGCTGACGACGGCTTGGGCAAAGGCGGTGTTTTTATTGGTAATGATGCCCCAAGGAAGTTGCGCCGCTTCTATTGTGGCGAGCAAGGTTTCCATGCCGTCAAAATAGCGGTTGAGCAGGCGGCGTTGCAGATAGTGCTGATGAAAACTTGTTACCAGTCCGTCAAGGCGCACGTCATCGGCGGCAAGGGCGGCGGCGCAGGCAATCATGGCGCGGCTGCCTTGCGAAATGCTGCCGCGAATGTCGGCAAAATCGGCGCAGGGCAATCTGGCGGCTTGCACGGTGGCGATAATTGCCGGAATGAGGTCGTGCGCGCTGTCGAATAAAGTGCCGTCTAAATCAAACCACACGGCGGCAAAGCGGGGATTGCTCATGATTGTTTTTGCAGGGCGAGAAGATAATTGATGCGCAGATTGCGGCTTAAAAATGCCGTTTTGGCAAAGGGATGATAATCCATGCCCGAGAGCGCAATAGGCGTTAATCCCGCTTGTTCCGCCATTGCGACCAATTCTTGCGGACGAATGAAGTCGCTGTGGCGGTGCGTGCCTTTAGGCACGAGTTTGCACAGGTATTCCGCCGCGACAATCGCACCGAAAAAGGAAGTCAGATTGCGGTTAAGCGTGGAAATAAAGGCGTAGCCATCGGGTTTGAGCAGAGCATGAATGTCGCGCAAAATGGCGGCGGGCGAGGGCACGTGTTCCAGCATTTCCATGCAGGTGATGTGGTCGTATTGTTCGCCTTGTGCCACGCATTCTTGACTGCTGATGCGGCGGTAATCCATGTGTAGATTGCTGCCGGCGGCGTGCTGATTGGCGGCATTTAATACCGCCTCGCTTAAATCGATGCCGCTGACAATCGCGCCTTTATGCGCCATCGCTTCGCTTAAAATGCCGCCGCCACAGCCGATGTCCAGTATTTTCTGTCCGCGCAAATCGATAAAGCGCTCGATAAACTGCAAACGCGCGGGATTGATGTGGTGCAAACTGCGGTAAGGACCTTGAGGATTCCAAAAGTCTTCGCCGTGTAAATCGAATGAGGTGGCGCTCATAACTGCTCCTGATTAAAAAGGTTTGAGACTGGCGAGAAGGGCGATGATGATAAGGAGAACCGCAGGAAACTCATTGAAAAAGCGGTAGAAAGTTTCGCTGTAGCGGTTTTCGCCGCGCGCAAAGGCTTTCATGATGCGGCCGCAGAAAATGTAATAAGCGATGAGCAGCGCAACAAGCAGCGCCTTGGCATGCAGCCAGCCTTGCCCTTTAAACCACGCAAATTGATTGGCGGCGATTAAGAGCAGGGCGAATATCAGCATCAAACCCATGCCGATGTGTCCGATAATATAGAGTTTTTTCTCCATAACGCGGAAATACGCCATTGCTTGCGCATCATTTCTTTGCAAAGCCTGCGTGTGGTAAACAAAAAAGCGCGGCAGATAAAAAAGCGCGGCGAACCAAGCAACCATAAAAATCAAATGCAGGGATTTCCAGAGAAGATAATGCGAAGCGATGAAGCTCATGATGATGTCCTATTGTAATGAAGCTGCACATCATACCGCTAAGCGCGATAAGTTTCAGCCTTTGCGCTCGAAGGTTTACAATAGGCGCGTTATATCGATTAAGGACGAGTACATGGCATTTGCTGCGTTTTTGCCGCCTAAGGGTGCAAGAATTGCCGTCGGGATTTCCGGCGGTGTGGATTCTTCGGTGGCGGCTTATTTATTGAAATCCCAAGGCTATGAAGTGTTTGGGATTTTTATGAAGAATTGGGAGGAGTCTTTTTCCACCGGCTATTGCACGGCGGCGGAGGATTTGGAAGATGCCCGCGATGTCTGCGAGACTTTGGGGATTGAATTGCATACGGTAAATTTCGTGCAGCAATATCATGAGCGGGTCTTTGAATTGTTTTTGGCGGAATATCGCGCCGGACGCACGCCGAATCCAGACGTGCTCTGCAATCGCGAGATTAAATTCGCGGAATTGGCGGATTATGCGGTGCAGTTCGGTGCGAATTATCTTGCCACTGGGCATTATGCGCAGCGTTTTCAAGACGGCGGAGAGGCGGCTTTGTTTAAGGGCATCGACGGCAATAAAGACCAGTCGTATTTTCTGCATCAAATTACGCCGCAGCAATTGGCGCGGGCTATTTTTCCCTTAGGCGGCATGGAAAAAAGCGCGGTGCGGGCGATTGCACAGGCTAATGATTTGATTACTTTCGATAAGAAGGACTCCACAGGGATTTGCTTTATCGGCGAGCGTCCTTTCCGTGAATTTCTGCGCCAGTATTTACCTGCCCAGCCCGGCAAGATGAGAGACAGCAGCGGTAAGGTGATTGGCGAGCATATCGGGCTGATGTATTACACCATGGGGCAGCGGCAGGGCTTGGGTATCGGCGGCGTGGCAGGGGCAAGCGAAGAGCCTTGGTATGTTTTGGATAAAGATTTGAAAAACAATGAATTGATTGTGGGGCAGGGCGAGCACGATGGTTTATATCATCGCCGTTTGCGTGCCGGTCAATTGTCTTGGCTCAATGCACCGCCTGAAGAAGGCAAAGTCTATGCGGCGAAAACGCGCTATCGCCAGCCGGATCAAGCGTGTCGGATTGTTTTTGAGGGCGATCAATTGATTGCCGATTTTGTCGAGCCGCAAAGAGCGGTAACGCCGGGGCAGTATTTGGTGCTTTATGACGGCGCGCATTGTTTGGGCGGCGGCGTGATTGAAGAGAGAATGGGGGCAGGCAAATGAGTCGGATACGACAGGAACAAGCTGATCAGATTTGGGCATTATCTGCCGTGTTTTTTGCGGCGGAGGGCGTAACGGCTTTGGCGGAGAAAGGACAATGGGCGGAGGAGAATTTTGCCGTGCTGCTGCCGAGTTTGGCACGCATGAATTGCGAGACGGTGCGCGACTATTATGATTGCCCCGAACGCTTAGCCAAGGGGCGCGACGATTTGCTGCATTATTTCAGCCATACGCAACCGGACAGACGTTTGGCTTATGTTTTGCAGATGATGCGCGTGGCGCGGCGTTTGCAGGGCAATGGGGAATTGCTGAATGTCTTGCTCAAGGGCTTGCAGGAAACGCGCGAGTATATTCCGCATTTCGGCATGTTGCATGAGAATATTTTTGCACGTTATTCCGCAATTTATCAGGACAGCGCCAGCAAAGCGGCAAAGCGTATTCAAGTCTTTGGGCAGGCAAATTATTTGCGCCAGATGGAGGTGGTTAACCGCGTGCGTACTTTGCTGCTTTGCGGCGTGCGTGCGGCAGCATTGTGGCAGGCAAACGGCGGCAGTCGTTGGCAGTTAATGTTTGGGCGCGGCGGGATTATCGCACTGGCGAAGGAGTTGGATATGGGCGCGCCTTATCAGGAAAAAGAAAAATATTGAGCAAGTAGTGTTTGACTACTGCTTAACTTTTTGATAAATATGTTTTTTATGCGAATGACAGATTTTTCTGATGCTTTTCCTGCATTTTCTTGAAATTTCTTGCATCGAATGCCGAAACAAGTTCTAAAATAGAATGATTCTTATTTTGGAAATCTATGATGTCGGACAACGCTGTTTCTCTACAAACGATAGATGCTTTATCTAGTACGATGCTCATTCCCTTATGGGCGAAGGCAGTGGAATCAAGAAAAGAAAATCCTTTGCTTTATGATGCGCAAGCATTAAGTATGTTTCAATCGATTGATTATGATTTTGCCAAATTAAAACAAGCAAAGTCTTCGCAGATTGGCTGTTGCGCTCGTGCCTTAGTCTTGGATGAGATGGCGCAAGACTTTATTGCAAAGCATCCTGATGCGATTATTGTGCATTTAGGGGCCGGATTAGATGCTCGATATGAGCATTTGGGGCAGCCGGATGTGATGGCTTTAAAGCGTCAATTACTGCCTGAATCCAATAATCATTATTTAGCGATGTCATTATTTGATCGGGATTGGCTCATTAAAATACAAAACGAAGCGAAGCCTGTGTTGCTGATTGCAGAAGGTGTGTTGATGTATTTCACAAGCGAAGAATTGCGTAACTGGTTTGCAGAGATTGCCAAGGTTTTACCGCAAGCGGAAATGATTTTTGACGTAATACCGAGTGCATTTGTCGGGCGGGAAAAACAACATGCCGCTTTGCGGCGAATAGGCGAAAAACCGCCGGCTTTTAAATGGGGAATCAGCTCAATAGAGGATTTGGCGGCAATCGGCTTAGTATCTATACAGCATGTTTTCTTAAGCACTTACTGTCGCAAACGCTATCCTTGGCATTTACGCCTGATGTATCTTAGCAGCTGGGCAAAACGTCATTTAGATATGCAGATTATCCATGCACGTTTTTAGAAGCTGTTTATAGTTAATTCCTAATTAAAATTAATTGTTTTTCAATATTTTAGGCCGGATACAAGTATCCGACTCGTTTTTAGCTATGTGCCTGTTAAATCATCATTTGCCAAGTGCCTGATTCAATCCCGCTAAGGTGGCGCGCAGCATCGCGGTTACCGTGTCGTGGCTGTAGGCAATGCCGATGTAGCGTTCTTGTCGAATCAGCAATTCCACATAGGCGACTGCCTGCGCATCGGTGGATTGCGAAAGGGCATGTTGGGCGTAGTTGATGACGCTGATCGGCATGGCAAAGGTTTTTTCCAGTGCTTGCACAAAGGCGCTGATTGCACCGTTGCCTTCGCCTTGAATGGCGGTTTCGCCGCTGCTATGGCTGAGTTGGGCTTCGAGTTTGTCTGCGCGGTCGTGGCGGCTGATATGGTAGTCCAAGAGTTGGTAGTCGCCGCTTTGCAGATAGTGTCCTTCAAAAATCTGCATGATTTCTTGGCTGCTGAGTTCTTTTTGCGTTTTTTCGCTTTCCAATTGTACTTTTTGGGCAAAATCCACTTGCAGCCATCGCGGCAGGTCTAAGCCGTAATCGCGCGAGAGGATGTAGGCGATGCCGCCTTTGCCGGATTGACTGTTGATGCGCACCACGTCTTGATAGCTGCGCCCGATATCTTGCGGGTCAATCGGCAGATAGGCGATGTCCCAAACGCCGTCGGTACTCGGTTTTTCCAAAGATTTTTTAATTGCGTCTTGATGCGAGCCTGAAAAGGCGGTGAACACGAGTTCGCCGATATAGGGGTGGCGCGGGTGTACGGGCAGATTGTTGCATTCGCTGACAATATGCACCATTTCATTCATTTTGCCGAAATCGAGTTTCGGATCGATGCCCTGTGAGTAAAGGTTCATCGCCATGACCATGATGTCCATATTGCCGGTGCGCTCGCCGTTGCCGAGCAAAGTGCCTTCCACGCGATCCGCGCCCGCCATGACCGCCAATTCGGAAGCGGCAATCGCGCAGCCGCGATCATTATGGGTATGCACGGAAATGCTGACGTGTTCGCGGCAGGAGAGGTGGCGGCAGAAATATTCGATTTGGTCTGCATAGAGATTGGGCGTCGAGGCTTCCACAGTCGAGGGCAGGTTCAAAATGACTTGCTGCCCCTGCCACGGTTGCCAGACTTGGCAGACCGCTTCGCAGATTTCTACTGCAAAATCCGGTTCTGTTTGGGAAAAACTTTCGGGCGAGTATTGGAAAATCCATTCGCTTTGCGGATATTGTGCCGCCAAGTCTTTGAGCATGTTTGCGCCGAAGACGGCGATTGCGGTGATTTCTTCGCGCGATTTGGCATAGACTTTGTCGCGCTGCACGCGGGAGGTGGAATTATACACATGCACAATCGCGCGTTTGACACCCTGCAAAGCCTCAAAGGTGCGATGAATCAAATGCTCGCGCGCCTGCACCAAGACTTGCACCGTAACATCGTCGGGAATCAGCTGTTCTTCAATCAGGCGGCGGGTAAAATCAAATTCGATTTGCGAGGCGGCAGGAAAGCCGATTTCGATTTCTTTGAAGCCGCAATCCACCAATAATTTGAAAAAGCGCAATTTTTGCTCAATCGTCATCGGGTCGATCAATGCCTGATTGCCGTCGCGCAAATCCACGCTGACCCAGCGCGGCGCTTGTGTAATTTGTTTATTCGGCCAAGTGCGGTCGGGGAGATGAGGGGCAAAGGCAAAAGGGCGGTATTTGCGGTGGTCAAAGGGGCTGCTCATGCTGAAATCCTAATTCTGAAAACAGTGCATTATAGCGGTGTTTCGGGGCATAAAAACGCTAAATTTGCCGTATAATGCGCCTCTATTTAATCTTATTCTCTACAAAAGAGGGAAAAATGAGTGAAAAAGAAATCGGCTTAGACGCTATCGACAAAAGAATTCTGCATATTCTCAGCGAAAACGGACGCATCAATAATCTGGCATTGGCGGAAGCCGTGCATCTCTCGCCCACGCCTTGTGCCAGACGCGTGAAAAGATTGGAAGACGAGGGCTATATCGACGGCTACGGCGCAAGGCTGAATCGCGAAAAACTCGGCTATGATTTAAGCGTCTTTATTGCTGTAACGATGGACAGACACACGCCGGAACGCTTTGCCGAATTTGAGGCGGCGGTGGCGAAATTTCCCGAAGTTATCCGCATGAGCATCGTTACAGGGCGGGCGGAAGACTATTTATTGCAAGTGGTCGTGAAAGATATGCGGGCTTTCGAGGCGTTTTTGCTCGGCAAATTAAACCGCTTGGCAGGGGTAGCGAATGTGCATTCCAGCTTTGAAATGCGCGCGGTAATTGACCGTGAAGCACAGCCCTAAATCCAGTATAGTACCTTAAGGTCAAAATGAGATTTAGAGATGTGCATTTCATCAGGAGGAGCGCCTGAAATAATCTCATTTTGATGCTAAGAGACTATAGAATAGGGCGATTTTCACATAAACAAAGGAGTTTTTATGTTATCTGTCAAACAAAAATCATGGTATGCCTTGCTGATTGCGGCATTCTTATCCGCCTGCACTGCCTATGCGCCGATTGAGCACAGCAGCGCGGAAAACAGCGCAGAAACATCGTCCGAGATGCTGAATATGCAGAGAAAAATGACGGCGGAACAAAGCATCAGCCAAGATGAAAAATTAGGCACGCAATGGGGCGACGAAGTCCAATCGGTAGTGAAAACGGTGAATTTGCGCCGCATCAGCCAGCAAAGCCTTGATGAAAATGTTCTGCGCTATGCCGCGAAAGATTTTTCGGGACGCAAGCTGAACGCCATCTCATTAGCGGCGGGGAAAATTTCATTTTCCGTGCAAGATGATCAGGGACGCGGCTTGCCCTTATTCCGCGATAAAGGCGCTTATTATCTGAGCGGCAAAGAAGGACAGGCTTACCAACTCAGCTATCAAAACCATTCCGATCAAACCTTTGAAATTGTTGCCAGCGTGGACGGATTGGACGTGATTCGCGGCGTGCCGGCAAGCCGTACGCATTCGGGATACGTCTTAAAGCCGCAATCCCGCTTAGTGATTGAAGGCTTTAGAAAAAGCGACAGCGCCGTCGCCTCGTTTATTTTCAGCGCAGCCAAATCCGCTTATGCCGCCAACAACGAGCAAGGCGATGCGCGGCATATCGGTCTTATCGGTACGGCGATTTTCGAGCTGCACGACCCGAATGCCGGACAAGCCAATCCTTTCCCTGCGGACAATGGCTATGCCAAAGCACCGCGCTAATCTTTGGCGGCATGTGTCAACATATAGTCGGAGAAGTGAAAAAGTAGTACAAGGCGGCGAGCCGCAGACAGTACAGATAGTACGGCAAGGCGAGCCAACGCCGTAATACTTTTTCAATTCTTGGGCAAAGGGACATTTTAGGTGCTGTTTTCGAGTTCTTTAGCCCTAAGGGACAAAATAGGTGCTATCTAGCGTTTTTTAAGCAAAATAATCTTTTATAAACTTAACCTTATTCTCCTTTCCCATGCCGCAATGACAAGC
>NZ_JBXGGR010000095.1:0-28183 GCF_056855035.1 Suttonella sp. | reverse complement strand
AAACCAGTCAGCAAAGCGGTTTTTGAGGCTTCAATATCGGCACAAAAGTGGCGAATAATTTTTCTGAGATGATATCTGCTTAATTTACTGTTGTATCTCATTTTTCTAGTCTAACAGAGTGATTCTGCTAGTCTAGAGCCTTAAGTAATGTCGGATACAAGTATCCGACCTACCGATTGAAAAATGATCAAGTTTGCCATGAATTGACTATAACTATTGATTTTGTGCTGTAGTCGGAGAAGTGAAAAAGTAGCACAAGACGGCATTTGCGCCGCTTTAAAGGAAAAATTGCTGCATAAAAAAGGACTAAGCCCTGTATGACAGAACTTAGTCCTTTCTTTGGCGTTTGCAACAATTGCTTTTATCGACAAGCCAATTTGAGAAGCACTTTGGCATCGCCGTATTATCGAAGAATTGAAAAAACATTAGAGATTTGTCTTGTATGTTTTTCCGCTTCTTCGATCGGCTGATGAAAAACTTAGTTTTTCTCTCTATCTACCAAACGGTTGGCTTTAATCCAAGGCATCATGTCGCGCAGTTTGCCGCCCACGATTTCGATTTGGTGTTCCGCATTTTGACGGCGGCGGGCAGTCATGGCAGGCGCGCCCATGCGGTATTCGTTGATAAAGGATTTGGCATAGTCGCCGTTTTGAATGTTTTTCAGGCATTCTTGCATTGCCCAGCGGCTTTCTTCGTTAATCACTTGCGGGCCGGTAACGTATTCGCCGTATTCCGCATTGTTGGAAATCGAGTAGTTCATGTTGGCGATGCCGCCTTCGTAAATCAAATCCACAATCAGTTTGAGTTCGTGCAGGCATTCAAAATACGCCATTTCAGGCGCATAGCCGGCATCGACTAAGGTTTCAAAGCCGGCTTTAATCAGCTCGACTGCGCCGCCGCAGAGAACGGCTTGTTCGCCGAAGAGGTCGGTTTCGGTTTCTTCTCTGAAGCTGGTTTCGATGATGCCGGCTTTGCCGCCGCCGTTCGCCACGGCATAAGCTAAAACGATGTCGCGGGCTTTGCCGCTTTGGTTTTGATGCACGGCAATCAGATGCGGTACTCCGCCGCCTCCTTGGTAGGTGCTGCGTACGGTATGACCGGGGGCTTTCGGCGCAACCATGATGACGTCTAAATCTTGGCGCGGATTGACTTGTCCGTAATGCACGTTGAAGCCGTGGGCAAAGGCAAGTGCAGCGCCTTCTTTAATGTCGGCTTCGATTTGCTGATAAACTTCGGCGATATTTTCATCAGGCAGCAGAATCATCACAACGTCCGCGGCTTTAACGGCTTCATTGACTTCTTTGACCGTCAGTCCTGCATTTTCGGCTTTCTTCCAGCTGGCGCCGTTTTTGCGCAAACCAACGATGACGTTCACGCCGCTTTCATGCAGGTTGTTGGCATGGGCGTGTCCTTGCGAGCCGTAGCCGATGATGGCAACAGTTTTGCCTTGCAATACGCTCATATCGGCATCTTTATCGTAAAAAACTTTCATGGATTCTCCAGTTCGTTAAAGGTAAAAAAATGTGCGGCTTTGCCGCGTTTATATCGTTTCCGAAATCAAAACCAAGCGCGGTATTCAACCGCTTGATGCAGCAATTAAGCAGCATACGCGTGGTTTGGATTTCAGAATACATTACAGATCAAGGCATTTGCCGGAACCTGTCGCCGCCAAGCCCGTCACGCCGGTGCGCGCGATTTCGCGGATTTTCTTGTGATCCAGCATGGCAAGAAAGGCGTCGAGTTTGCGCGGGCTGCCGCTGATTTCAATCACGATAGTGCTGGGGTGCATGTCCACCACGCGCGCACGGAAGACATCGCTTAATTGCAGCAGATTGGGGCGGTCTTTTTCATCGGCGATGATTTTGACCATCATCATTTCGCGGTCAATCAGCTCATGTTCTTCGATATTGACGAGTTTGATGACGTCTATCAATTTGTTGAGCTGCTTATTGATTTGCTCGATGATTTGATTGTCGCAGAAGGTCGTGAGCGTGAGGCGTGAGATGCTGGGATCTTGCGTCGGCGCGACGTTCAGGCTCTCGATGTTGAAGCCGCGCGCGGAAAACAGCCCGACCACTCGCGATAAAGCGCCTGCTTCGTTTGCCATTAAAATGGAAATAATGTGGCGTTCCAGTTGTGTTTTCATACCAGCACCATGCCTTCGTCTGATTGTTTATTGGCTTTTTCATGATGCGCGCCGAGCATCATTTCGTTTTGACCGCCGCCCGCCGGAATCATGGGGAAGACGTTTTCGCTAGGGTCTGTGGCGATATCCACAAAGACGGTTTTGTCTTTCATAGCAATGACTTCCGCCAGTTTTTGCCGTAAATCCTGCGGTTTTTCAATGCGCACGCCGTGATGTCCGTAGGCTTCTGCCAGTTTGACGAAATCCGGCAGGCTCTCCATATAGCTCATGGAATAGCGTTTGTCGTAGAAAAATTCCTGCCATTGCCGCACCATGCCTAAGTAGCCGTTATTCAGGCAAATGATTTTGACCGGCACATGATATTGCAAAGCGGTGGTCATTTCTTGCAGCATCATTTGAATCGAGCCGTCGCCGGTGATGCAAAACACATCTTCTTCCGGACGTCCCAATTTTGCACCGATGGCGGCAGGATAGCCGAAGCCCATCGTGCCCAATCCGCCGGAATTAATCCAACGCCGCGGCTCATGGAAACGGAAATACTGCGCCGCCCACATCTGATGCTGTCCGACGTCGGAAGTAATCACGGCTTTGCCGCCCGTCAGCTCGTACAAGGTTTGAATGACCTGCTGCGGTTTAATCACGTCTTCACTCGGCGGAATGTCCAAGCAGCGGATGCTTTGCCACTCGGCGATTTGCTGCCACCATTCCGCCGTTTGCGCCGGATCGACAGTGCTGTCGCCCAATAAGCGCAGCATCTCGCTCAATACGGATTTAACCGAGCCGACAATCGGAATATCCACTTTCACGTTCTTTGCAATCGAAGAAGGATCAATGTCGATATGGATAATCTTGGCGGAAGGGCAGAATTTGGCGATATCGCCGGTAACACGGTCGTCAAAACGCGCACCCACCGCAAAAAGCACATCGCAATGATGCATCGCCATATTGGCTTCATAGGTGCCGTGCATACCGAGCATGCCCAAAAATTGCTTGTCATTACCGGGGTAAGCGCCCAAGCCCATCAGAGTATTGGTTACAGGCAAATTCAACTGCTTTGCCAAAGCCGTCATCTGTTCCGCCGCATTATCCAGCACCACGCCGCCGCCCGAATACAGCATCGGACGCTTGGCGCGGCTCAGCAATTTCAAGGCTTTTTTGATTTGCCCGATATGACCGTCCACCGTCGGCTGGTAAGAATGGATATGGATTTCATCGGGATAGCTAAAAGAAGCAAAGGCGGCAGTGACGTCTTTAGGCACGTCAATTAAAACCGGACCGGGGCGGCCGGTCGAAGCAATATAAAAAGCCTTTTTAATCGTCTCCGCCAATTTGTTAATGTCTTTGACCAAAAAGCTATGCTTGACCACAGGACGCGTAATTCCCACCGCATCCACCTCTTGGAAAGCATCATTGCCAATCAAAGAAGACGGCACCTGTCCGGAAAACACCACCATCGGAATCGAATCTGCATAAGCCGTGCCGATGCCGGTAACCGCATTCGTCAAACCCGGTCCGGAAGTTACAATCGCCACACCGACCTTGCCAGTGGCGCGGGCATAGCCGTCCGCCGCATGAATCGCGCCCTGCTCATGCCGCGCCAATACATGCACCAAACCCTCTTGCTGATACAAGGCATCATAAATATAAAGCACCGCACCGCCGGGATAACCGAACACATATTCCGTTCCCTCCGCAAGCAAGGCTTCCACAATAATTTCAGCACCGCTTAAATGATGTTTTTTCTTTGCCATATGAATCTTCTTTAATTAAGCCAAAGCGAGCGCCAAATGTAATCGCCGCATGCGCATCGGTCAAGCAAAAAAACGTCGATTGCCGCAAGAACCAAAAAACAATCGTTTTTCAAACCGTCTTACAGATAAGCATTATTGGAATTTATTCATTTAAAAACAATTTATTAAGCAAATACTTTCAAAGGAAAATATCCTTATCTCAATAAAAATTTTTTTGAAGTAAAAAGCAAAAACTTATTTTGTTGCACAGTCCGCAACAGATAATTATACTGACAGCATGATTACAGACATTCAACACGCAGGACTGGAAAAGTTCTACCGCACCGGCAATACCGCCGGCATCAATGCTGCTCACGCCAAAGCATTGCGCTTTGTGCTGCTGAGCTTGGACAGCGCCTATTGCGCGCAAGACCTGCCCCTGCCGCATATGCAGCTTGAGCAAAACGGCGAAAACTACCGCCTCAGCGGCACATTTGGCAGCTTAGACTTTCATTTTGCCCAAGGTAATGTCGCCATTCGGGAGTATCAAGAAGCATGAGCATGCACAATCCGCCGCATATCGGCGAAGTCATTCAGCACTTATATTTGCAGCCCTTAGGCATCAGCTTGCGCGAAATGGCGCAATATTTGGACATCTCGCCCTCGACGCTCAGCCGCCTGCTCAACGGCAACAGCAACCTCAGCCCCGACATGGCATTGCGCCTCAGCAAAACCTTGGGACGCAGTGCGGAAAGCTGGCTGACGATGCAAAGACATTATGATTTATGGCAGGCACGGCGGCGCGTATCCCTGATGGCGGTCAGCCGTCTGTATCCGGAAAGAGATTAGATGCGGTCAATCAAAATAAAGGCATGGCATTGCCATGCGTATGCTGCGGTTTGCAGCTAAGTAATCCTTATTGATACGAACCGGACTATAGCTGTTGAAACATAAAAACTAGGAAATTGATATTATTCAATGCTGATGTTTAATTTACCGCCCAAAATTTGTACATAGCGCGCAAGCGTCGCTAAATTCAAATTTTGCGTATTCTCGATTTGACTAATTGCCGATTGCGAAATACCCATTTTCTGTGCAAGCTCGCTTTGACTAAGCCCCGCTTTTTTACGCAATTGCGCTAAATCCAACTGCAACAGCGTCTCTTGCGCCTGCATATGAATCTTTTCCCTCCGCTCATGCGGCAAAGCCGCCATTACATCATCTAAGCTTCTCATTTGATTTTCCTTTCAGAGACTGCAAATAATATTCTGATTGCAAATACTGTTTATAAATTTCTTCAGCAAGCGGTATCATTTTTTGATAAAAACGCTTATCGCCTGTCTTATCGCCCCCACACAGCATCACTGCTTGACGAAATATAGTCGGAGAAGTGAAAAAGTAGTACAAGGCGGCGAGCCGCAGACAGTACAAGAGCGTACGGCAAGGCGAGCCAACGCTGTAATACCTTTTCAATTCTTTGACAGGATCGAAAACAAAAAGTAGCCGATAAGGTTTTCCCTGATGTTGCACACGCAATTCCTTCAAATTAGATAAAGAAGCGCCCTTGAGCGTATCGACATAAGGTCTGCCAAGCTGCGAACCTTTGTTTTTTAACACATTGAGATAATGCAAAATGCTATCTTGCTCCTCATCATCCAATCCTTGAAACCAAACATCAAAGGCATCAGTAAAAATCACCTGCCACATCGTTGTCATACCCAAGTTTTTTAGAAATTATAAGTTATGACTTATTACGTTTCAAGAAAAGTCGCTCAAATATAGAAGACAGAAATCCGATGGGCGATGCGAAGGCATTATGATTTATGGTAGGCAAAAGCGATTGAAAGCTTAGTCATGAACTAGCACTTCAGCAGCAAAGATGCAGTGCTTCTTTGGGATTTTTATCAAAACACAAAAATGTCGACTTTTCAGACAAAATGCCCTGTGCTTTTATCCTAAAATATAAAAGTCTGTATTCCATTATTTGTACATATGAAAATGGTTTTAAATCGAATGCAAAAACGGATTTGAATACCGTTTATAGTTAAGTAATCCGGCATTTATCACATATTAGGAGATGTTTTATGAATCGTATTTATCGTATTGTTTTCAATTATGCCTTGGGTCTTTGGCAATGCGTTTCCGAATGCGCTCGTGCGCAAGGAAAAGGGAGTAAGCCGAGAAGAAAGCTGTCTTCTATCATGCTCATCGGCTTATTAAGCTTCGGGCAAACAGCTTGGGCGGTGGATTACGATAGTGGCACGCATACTCTAAACAATCGCTATGGTGATGCGCGAGACGGCACTATGATTGATATTAATATTCGTAACAACGGCACAATTGTGAGAACGCCTAATCGTATTACCGATTTTATACACGCCAAGATTGATGTATCAAACGGTGCAAGAATTGAAAGCGGCGGCGATTATAGTTTTAACCTTCTTAATGCAGACATGAAGGCAACAGACAGCAGCATCGATTTACACACTATGAGAGTTGATGCGGGATTGATACAAGATACATTAGAAAGAAGTAATAGCCGCCTGACACTAGAAAATAGCACTTTAAAGATAGACAGCAATCTATATGTTAATGGCTGGTTTGAAGCCTTAGATACGCCAAAAGAAGGCAGTATTATGACTGCCAACCGATCGAAAATAGAAGTTGCAGAAAATTTTAAAGTTGCCAACTGGAATAGTAAAAACAACGGAACATTAATATTGAATGATTCGGAAGTCAAAGCGAAAAATTTCGATTTGACTTATGGTGGCGGAGAAGGAAAGGTTGTTGCCACAGACAGCATAATAAGCATAGATGAAAGCATGCTGCTCGGCAGCCATTGGTACGGCTCTGCAAAAGCAGAAACGCATATGGATAATAGCCGGCTCAATGTCGGCACGGAAATGTATATCGCCCCGGCAGGCACAAGTACAGTTACGGCTTCCAATGGTAGCAATTTAACGGCAAACAGCCTTTGGATCGGGCTTGCGGAAAATGCACAAGGCGAATTAACGTTAACAGATAAGAGCACACTCACAACGAATGATCAGATTTTGCTTGGACGAGATAAGGGCAGTCGCGGCTCTCTTAATCTCATCAATAATAGTACCGCTACCGGCGGTCAGATAATTCTTGGGCAAAGCGCAGATAGTAACGGCACAATGACGGTCAGCGATAGCATGTTTAATACCAATGGTGTGATGCTTGTGGGGCATCAAGGTACGGGAACAGTATCACTTAATAATAGTCAAATGACAGCGGAGGCTTTGTATCTTGCCTATGGAGATGCAAGCGGCGTAGGTAACGTAAGCGCTACTAACAGCATCATTAACAGTCAACATGTCATGACTGCCCGAGCGGGAGGTTCCGGCAATTTATCATTGGATAACAGTACGCTAAATGCCAATGCCGTTCTTGTCTCGAACGGTACGGGGATACTAAATGCCGGCAATAATTCCCGCTTGAAGATTAACAATCAACTGATTGTCACCACAAACGGCATTGACGGAGCCGTCGGCACGGTCAATATTACAGACAGCACCGCCGATGCCCCTGTGATATTAATTTACGGAAAAGATACCGTCGGCACTGTAAATGTTAAAAACAGCACACTGACTTTTAATGATATCGATAGGTCAGCCAATGCAAAACAAGCCAATTTTGCTCTTGATAATGCGACGTTAAATATCGGTAAGCAAAACACCTCGACAATATTCGGCGGTTTTAAAGAAACCGATATTATTAGTCTAAACAATAGCAATACATTCAATGTGACAGATAATACTACTGTTGCAAATACCGCCCGTATCAGCGGCAGCGGCAATTTGATTAAATCAGGCAGCGGTACTTTAAGCCTTAATATCGATAATAAAGCCTATACAGGCAAAACTACAATTGCCGACGGCGCACTCAATATTCAAGCTGACCATGATGCGGCTTTCACTACGCCTATTGACGGCAGCGGTAATCTGATTAAATCGGGCAGTGGCATTTTAAGTCTTAATATCGATAATAAAGCCTACACAGGCAAAACCACAATTGCCGACGGCGTACTCAATATTCAAGCTGACCATGATGCGGTTTTCACTACGCCTATTGACGGCAGCGGTAATTTGATTAAATCGGGCAGCGGCACTTTAAGTCTTAATATCGATAATAAAGCCTACACAGGCAAAACCACAATTGCTGACGGCGCGCTCAATATCCAAGCTGACCATGATGCGGCTTTCACTACACCTATCGACGGCAGCGGTAATCTGATTAAATCGGGCAGCGGCACTTTGACTCTCAACAGCAATAGCAAACAATGGCTTGGCGAAACGCATATTGATAAGGGAAGGCTCAAGCTGATTGGCGATTATGCAATGCGTAGCGACGAGGTCTTGGCAATCGATCTGCATGGTATCGGCAATGATGAGAAAGGTCAGTTATCAGTTGAGGGCAATGCCCATTTGAACGGTACGCTGAAAATAAAAGCCTCTGATGTCATCAAAGGATTAATCCATGGCGGTAATTTTAATCAAGAATGGTTGAATGTCGTTGAGACCACCGGCACAAGAAGCGGCGAATTTGCGCATTTAGCCGTAGTGGATACAAGCGGTGCGGCAATTGACAATTCCGGCATTACGGCGGATTACAGCGACAAAGCCGTGCATTTAAAAGCTAGACCTGTTTTGGTCGATGGTTTTGTCGATGCGGTAAAAGCGGATAATAAACCTGCATTGCTGCCGATTGCAGATACGCTGGACGGCATGAGCACCGCTTCAAGTTTGGGGCAAGTGCTTAATCTTGGCTCAGCCGGATTAAGCGATGCTCAAAAAGCTCAGGGTATAGCGGAATTAAGCCCGATGGGCGCCAATCCTTGGCTAATCGCTAATCAGCAAAACCACATGCAGATTGCCGTTGACACGCGCGATATTGACCGCGAACGTCATATTTGGGCAAAAGGGATTGTCGGCGCAAGTCGTTTAAAAGCGGATAACAGCGGTTACTTAGGCTATGATGCCGAAGACAGAGGCATTGTTATCGGGGCGGATATGCCGATAAACGACGGCAATTTGGGCTTGGCCTTAGCTTATGTGAAAAGCGATGCCGACAGTCTGGGTTTGGCTCGGCAGCATGTTGAGGCAAAAAGCTATCAGCTGATGCTTTACGGCGATTATGATTTTGCCGATTTTTCCGTACATGGCAAACTGGGTTTAGGACGCAGCAATATTGAAGGCAGCCGCCATATCAATACTTTGACTGCCGGCAATCCTGTCGTCGCCAAATCCGATTACGATGCCAATGCCTTCCAAGCGCAATTGGAATTACGCCGCCCCTTTGCCGTCGGCGAGGGCAGCATTACGCCTTTCGCAGCGCTGCATTATGCCGATATTTCCGGCGATGCTTATCAGGAAAGCGGCGCGGGCGTGTTTAATTTAGGCGTAGGCAAAGCGCGTTATCGAGATTTCAGCTCCTCTGTCGGCGTTTATATCAATCAGGCGATTAACCCTCAATTTGCCATTACAGGCAGTCTGTCCGCCGCCTTGCACACAGGCGACAGAAGCCTTGACAGCCGTGCGCATTTTATCGGCACGGATAACAGCGATTTTGCCATGCAAGGTCAAAAACTGGGCAAAGGCTCGCTGAACGCCGGCATCGGTCTTTCCTACCAAACCGGCGCAAACAGCAGCCTGCATTTGGACTACCAAGGCAAATGGCGCGGCGATTATCATAATCAAGCTGTGAATTTAGGCTTCAAAATGAAATTCTAAATACCGCTGATGCTGCTTTGTCAGCAAGATTAAAAAATCGCTCTTATCGAGCGATTTTTTTATGGATTAATCCTTGCGCCACAGGCTGTGAATATAGCGCGCGACAGGCAGAAATTCCGCGCGTTCGGATAGGGCGACTTCATGTGCGATGATGTTTTCCAGCGTATTGGCTTCGCGGTCTTTGGGTTTCATGTAGTCGTAAAAACAGCGGATGCCGCTGATGCTTAGCGCCTGCAATCCCTGTGCGGCGGCTTGAGTCTGTACCCATTGCAACTCGCGCGGATAATCGGGTGTGAGTTTGGCGCGTTTTTTGGCTTTCAGCCCCGCATCGACATAATCGAAATTGCCGAAGACGTGTTGGGTGAATTCCAATGCCAAGCGGTTGTAAAACATAAAGGATAGACAGCCGCCTTTCTTTAATGCCTTGACGCAGGCGGCAAACAGCGCTTCGCCTTGCGCCACCCATTCCAAAACGGCATGACATAACACGAGATCAAATTCGCCGACGGCAAGCTCAGGCGGCAGCGACAAGGCATCGGCTTCCAGACAATGCAATGATAAGTGTGCGGCTTGCGCAGCGGCTTGGGCTTTTGCCAATAAGGGCGGCGATTGATCGATAAGGGTCACTTTATGCCCCAAACCGGCGCACCATAGCGCCATTTGTCCTGCACCGCCGCCGATATCTAGAATCTTCAGCGGCTCTTGATTAAGCAGCGGGGCTAAATCGCGTTGCAAAACAGCAAGGCGGATAGCACCCTTGGGACTGTCGTAAATGGCTTTTAAAAAATGCGTGTCAATGGCGGCAAAATAATTCTCGGCGCGTGGCATGGAGGCTCTCGGTGTTTAAAGCAGGCAGTATAGGCGATTGCGCCTACGCCTTGCCAGAAATAGCCGTTTTTTGCCACTTATCCCTTAACTTCAAGATGAGATTATCTCAAGCGCTTCTCCTGAAAAAGACCGCATCTCTACTTCTCATTTTGACCTTAAGATACTATATAGCTTCTTCAGATTAAAATGAGACGATAAAATTTTCAACATATTGAAAAATATTTCAATATATTGCTTTAAGACATATCATTTTAATCTGAAGAGACTATAAAATGCCTGTTTTTTAGGAGCAAAACATGCAAGCAGATTTATATCAAGCGATTTACCAAGCCTTGATGAGCAAGGACCCTGACGACAAAATCCGCCAAACCTATGCTTTGTATTACGGCTACCGCGACGGTTTATTCGAGCGCAAGCCTTGTACCGTGCAATCGGTGCCGGATGCGGGTCGCCCCGCCAAGCCGGTATTAGTTGCGCCTAAAGATGTGCCGCGCCGCCGCATGGGTAGCAAGGAAGGTTTGCAGGCGATGCTGCATGCCATTGCCCATATTGAATTTAATGCGATGAATTTGTCGCTGGATGCGGCTTACCGCTTTCAGGAAATGCCCGAAGAGTATTACCGCGACTGGATTCGTGTGGCAAAAGAAGAGGCCTACCATTTCAGTTTGATTGTGCAGCGCCTGCAAGAGCTGGGCGCGGATTACGGCGATTTTCCCGCCCATGCCGGCTTATGGGAGGCCTGCGTGGAAACCGAGCATGATGTAATGGTGCGCATGGCATTGGTGCCGCGTGTAATGGAAGCGCGCGGACTGGACGTTACCCCGCAAATCCAAGAAAAATTGCGCCAAGTCGGCGAGGAACGCACCGCCAGATTGCTCGATATTATTTACCGCGACGAACACGGACATGTGGCGATTGGCTCGCATTGGTTCAAATATTGCTGCGAGCTGCGCAATTTGGATTACCGCAGCACCTTTGCCGACTTGCTGACCGGCTATTTGCGCAACAAAATCAAAGGTCCTTTCAATATGCAGGCGCGTTTGCAGGCGGGTTTTGACGATTTGGAAATGGCGATGTTGGAAGAAATCGGCGCGGAAAACGGCGAGTGATGTGAGTGTTTGTTTACGCGATATGCCGCAATATTGCGGCATATGCTGATGATTTATTAAAACGTGCCTATTGTTGAATCAAATCTCCATAGACCATTGCCATTGGCTGCCGCCTTCCAGCGCGACGACTGCGCTGTCTTCCAAATAAGGCAGATGCTCGGGGATGTGCATGGCTTGTTTTTTCAGGACGATTTCGCCGCCGTTATACGGCAGTCCGTAATAATCCGCGCCAAAGCGGCAGGCGAAGTCTTTTAATTTGTCCAGTTTGCCGACGCTGTCAAAGACTTGCGCATAGAGTGCCGGCGCATGCCAAGCGGTGTAGCAGCCCGCGCAGCCGCAGGCGTTTTCTTTCGTGTGTTTGGCATGCGGAGCGCTGTCCGTGCCTAAGAAAAAGCGCGGGTCGCCGCTGGTAGCGGCGTCAATTAGAGCGAGGCGGTCGCTTTCGGTTTTCAGAATCGGCAGGCAGTAGTAATGCGGTTTGACGCCGCCGACAAGCAGACGGTTGCGGTTAAAGAGCAGATGCTGCGGCGTGATGGTGGCGGCGAGATGTTCGCTTTGGCTGCGAACGTATTGCACCGCTTGGGCGGTGGTGATGTGTTCCATCACGATTTTTAAGGCGGGGAAGTTGCGCCGCAGCGGCATGAGTATTCGCTCGATAAAACGGCTTTCGCGGTTGAAGATGTCGATGTCGGCATCGGTAACTTCGCCGTGAATGAGCAGCAGCAGTCCTTCTTTTTGCATGGCTTCCAAGACGGGGGCGAGGCTGTCGACGTTTGCCACGCCTTGCGCAGAATTGGTGGTCGCGCCTTTGGGATACCATTTGATGGCGACGATGCTGGCGGCTTTGGCTTGGCGGACGGTGTCGGGGCTTAAATGTTCGCTGAGATAAAGACTCATCAGCGGCGTAAAATCATGCTCGGGCGGTATGTGGGCGATGATGCGTTCGCGGTAGCTTTGCACGGCGGCGATGCTGTCCACCGCCGGCACGAGATTCGGCATGATGAGAGCGCGCGCGCACCAGCGGCTGGTGTCGGCAACGGTGCGTTTGAGCGCGGCGCCGTCGCGAAAATGCACGTGCATATCGTCAAAGCGCGGCAGGGTAATGCTGGCGGTCATGAGTCCTTCTCCTGTTTGGTTGTCGATTCTGCCGCTTATTATAGTGAATTTGCCGTCGGGCGGCAGGCGTTCAGCGCTTGGCAGAACGTGTCCGCCACCATTGTCTGCGGCGGTCTGTCGCCTCGTTTTCCGCTTGTTCGTCAATGCTGAGCCAAGCGGTATCGTAATTGGCGAGACGGAGTTTCCATGAGTATTCATGGTGCAGCCCGTCGCGCAGAATGTGTATGCTGACGGTTTCGCCGCCGCTGCCGCGCATGAGGCGCCGCCATAGATTCGCCGCATTCGCCTGTTCGCCGCAGACGGCAATAATTTCGTCATTAGCGGCGATGCCTGCTTTTGCCGCCGGGCTGTCGGGGTCATTGAGGCGGACGTAGAATTTGCCTTGCTGTTCTTGCCAGCGGATGCCCGCTTCCGTGACGGCGGTCAGCTGATGATTGCCGATGGCGTTCGTTTCTTGCGGCGGCGCGTAGTATTTCAGGCGTAATCCGAAGGTTTCGGCGGCAAATTCCAAGGGCAGGTAGTCGCATTCATGTATGAGACGGCGGATGAAGTCCGCAAATTCCGCCTGCCGCTCGGGCGGCAATCGGCTTTGTGCGTGGCGGATAAAGTCTGCTTCGTCAATGCCTTGTGCGCGGTATGCCGCCTGTTGCCAGATTTCGGCAAGGCGTTGGTCGAGTCCTTGCCGATCCAAGCTGTAGCGGTGCAGATAGGCGTCGATACACCATGCGGCAAGCGCGCCGTGTATGTAGTAGTTGGTGGAAATATTGGGGGCGTTTTCTCCGCCATTGTAGAGTTTGGTCCACGATTCGAGGCTCGAGCGGGCAAGGGTCTGATAGTGTTGCCCTTGTCTTTGCAGATGGCGGCTGATGTCTTGGCTGAAAAGGCGCAGATATTGCGCTTTGTCGATGGTATTGGCGCGCAGCAGAATGAGGCTGTCGAAATAGGCGGTAAAGCCTTCAAAGAGCCAAAGCATGTCGCTGATGTGTTCGTGTTCAAGTTCATAGCCTTTGGCATAGGCTTTGGGGCGCAGAGATTTGACGTTCCAAGTATGGAAATATTCGTGTGAGAATAAATTAAGTAGCTGAATATAAGATTGTTTATTGCCATGACTAAAGGCTTCGCGGGAAGAAATGAGCAGGGTGCTGCGTTGGTGTTCCAGTCCGCCGTAGCCGTTTTCGGTTAAGAAGAGCAGAAAACTGTAAAACGGCACGTCTTCGGGCAATCCGCCGAATTGGGCGATGGTATTGCGGCAGATGTCGGCAATATCATTGTCGAGCAATTTCAGCGCGATATCGTCTTCTTGTCCGTGATGTCCGCAGACGGCAATTTCATGGCGGATACCGCCGGCTTCAAATTCGCAGCGCAGCAAATCGCGGGCGAACATCAGCGGCGTGTCGATGAGCGTTTGGTAATCCTCGAATCGCCATTGATTATCGGCGCTGGGAATGGCGCCGGCGCTGTGCCAATCGCGTCGGCTTTCATCAGCTTGCCAGATGAGATGATGTTCGGCTTGTTCCGCACCGCGCACGGCAAGGCAGGCGCAGGCAGGGTTTATCATCGCGCGGACGTCGTCTAAATAGCAGCCGCGCACGGAATAATCGCGGGCATAGACCTCGTATTCCACCAGCCAGTCGCCCGCTTCGCCCTGCGCCGACCAAGCGGAAGGATTCTCGAGCTGCCAATCGACGGTTTTACCGTTGTTTTCTACTTTGAGGATATTGAGATAGCGCGAGAAATCGCGGCGCGTGTAGCTGCCGGGAATCCAAATCGGCAAATAGGATTGCAATTTTTCGCCTGCTGAGGCAATCTGCAAACGGATGCGCAGGCGGTGCGCGCTATGAGGCATGAGGCGGTAAATGAGTGCGGACATGAGGATTTCCAAATTGAAAGCTAAGCCGCTATTGTGCGGCTTGATTTTGCCGCTTTCAACCCCATCAAGGCGAGAGCGAAAATAGGACAGGTGAATAATGACGGAGCGGCAGGGCGAATACGGCGCCGATGTGGAATTGGCAAAACCGGAGATTGAAGAACCGCGTTTATACGAGGTGGTGCTACTCAATGATGATTACACGACGATGGACTTTGTGATTGAGGTATTGCGGCGCTTCTTTCAAAAAAACGCGGAGGAAGCGGAGGCGATTATGTTTGCCGTGCATGAAAAAGGCTCGGCGGTGGCGGCGATTTATCCGCTGGAGATTGCCGAAATGCGCAAAGAACAAGTGATTGATTATGCGCGGTCGCATGGGTATCCTTTGATGCTCACGCTGCGTCCGCATTAAGGGGGATTTTATTATGTTATCTAATGCTTTAGAACAGGCGATTGACCGCGCTTACCGTAGCGCGCAGAGTGCACATCACGAATTTTTAACGCTTGAGCATTTATTGCTTGCGCTCTTGGAAGATCAAAGCGTGATTGATGCTCTGCTACATTTGGGCGCGAATTTGAACGAATTGCGCGAGCAGTTGAATCAATATCTGGAAGAACATTGCCCGAAACTGGCGCAGGAAAGCAGCGAAGGCACCAAGCCGACGATGGTTTTCCAAAGAATGATTCAGCGCAGCGTATTGAATGCGCGCAATGCCGGCAAAGACGAAGTGTCATGCCTGAATGCGGTGATTGCAATTATTAGCGAACGCGACAGCTATGCCGCTTTCTTCTTGCGCAAACAAGAAATTACGCGCTTGGATTTGGCGACTTACGCCTCGCACGGCAGCGCGCGTACCGCCGAGCACAACAGCGAAAATGAAGAAGAAGGCAAGCAGGCGCCGCGTCAGTCCGCCGTGCAGGAATTTACCGTGAATTTGAATGAAAAAGCGCGGCAGGGTCGTATCGATCCCTTAATTGGGCGCGATAAAGAAATTGAGCGTACCATGCAAAGCCTGTGCAGACGACGCAAAAACAATCCCATTTTGGTGGGCGAAGCCGGCGTAGGCAAAACTGCGATTGCCGAAGGACTGGCGAAGGCGATTGTGGACGGCAAAGTGCCTGAAATTCTGGCGGATGCCACCGTATTCAGCCTAGATATCGGGAATTTGATTGCCGGCACCAAATACCGTGGCGATTTTGAAAACCGCATCAAAGCCTTATTGAAAGAATTGGCGCAAATTAAGAATGCCATTCTTTTTATTGACGAAATTCATACCATTATCGGCGCCGGCGCGACCAACGGCAGTACGATGGACGCTTCCAATCTCATCAAACCCGCCTTGGCAAACGGCGAATTGCGCTGCATTGGCGCGACCACCGACCAAGAATACCGGCAAATTTTCGAGCAAGACCATGCCTTGGCGCGGCGTTTCCAAAAAGTCGATGTGGCGGAGCCGAGCTTGAGCGATGCGGTGGAAATCCTGCGCGGCTTGCGCAAACGTTACGAAGATTTCCATGCGACGCAATATTTAGACGAAGCCCTTGATGCGGCGGTCAATCTCTCCGATCGCTACATCAATGACCGCTGCCTGCCCGATAAAGCCATCGATTTGATGGACGAGGCGGGGGCAAGGTTGAAATTATTGCCGCAGGAAGAACGCGCCAATGCCATTGATGCCATCATGATTGAGCAATTGGTGGCATCGATTGCTAAAATTCCGGAAAAAAGCGTCTCTCAAGATGATCGTAATCTATTGCGCACCCTTGAGCGCGATTTGAAAACCGTCGTTTTCGGGCAAGACGAAGCGATTACCTCGTTAAGCAATGCGATTAAACTCAGCCGCGCAGGACTACGGGATAAAGAAAAACCTATCGGCAGCTTCTTATTCACCGGCCCGACAGGCGTGGGGAAAACCGAAGTCTGCCGCCAATTAGCGCATGTACTGGGGATAAAATTGCTGCGCTTTGATATGAGCGAATATATGGAAGCGCATACCGTATCGCGTTTAATCGGCGCACCGCCGGGCTATGTCGGCTATGAAAAAGCGGGACTGCTTACGGAAAAAATCCAGAAAAATCCTCATGCCGTACTGCTCTTGGATGAAATCGAAAAAGCGCATCCCGATATTATGAACATTCTTTTGCAAATCATGGATCACGGCACGCTGACCGACGCCAACGGGCGCGAAGTGAATTGCCGCAATCTGATCATCATCATGACCAGCAACGTCGGCGCTTTTGAAATGGAGAAAAACCGCATCGGCTTCGGCAATACGGCGGATAGCCATTTGGCAAAAGGACGCTCGGAAGAAGCGATTAAACGCTATTTCACGCCCGAATTCCGCAATCGTCTGGATGCGATTATTCCCTTTGCACCGCTGTCCAAACAAAGCATCAAGCACGTAGTGGACAAATTCATTATCGAATTGGAACAGCAATTGGAAGACCGCCATATCAGCATCAGCCTCTCTCCCGAAGCGAAAAACTGGCTGGCGGAAAAAGGCTATGACCCCAAAATGGGCGCACGCCCGATGGCGCGCCTCATTCAAAAGCATATCAAGCAAGCCTTGGCGGAAAAAATGCTTTTCGGCGAATTGGCGCAGCATGGCGGTCATGTGGAAGTCTTATTAAAAGACGGCGAATTGCTGCTGGAAACTGAAATCAGCGGCGAATTTACCGACACTTCATTGCTCAATACCAATAGCGAACTGTATTAGAAAGGCATTTATGGTGTGATTCATAACAAAAACGAACGCTATATTTTAAATCTTAGATTAGGGTTCGTGCCTGATTAACACAAATTATGACAAATTATATTGGGCATAAAATCCTAACTTACTAATTTATAGAGATGTAGGTCGGATTCTTGAATCCGACAAATTGATATTTTAAGCAATGTCGGATACAAGTATCTGACCTACAAGAGATTAATTTTGTTATGAATTGATTATATTTGTTGTTTAAACGCCGCTTCGGCGGCGTTCGGCTTGCACAGTCGCGAAAAAAGCATATAATGTTACACTGTTTCAAATAAAGGAGCTCAACATGCAAGTATTATCTTCACTGAAATCGGCTAAAACACGCAGCCGCGATTGCCAAGTCGTACGTCGCCGCGGCAAAATCTTCGTGATTTGCAAATCTAATCCGCGTTTTAAAGCGCGTCAGCGTTAAACGCCGAAACAGGGAAAGCAGCCAAAGGGCTGCTTTTTTTATGCCTTGAATTTACTATCAGAACTTGATTTGCCGTTTTCCATGCTCAAAATGCGGTCGGCATATTGGAAATATCTGTCGTCATGACTAATAGCGATGATGGTATGACCTTGCGCTTTCAGCAGGGGCAGCAGGATTTCGTAAAAATAGCGGCGAAATTGCGGGTCTTGGTCCGCCGCCCATTCGTCAAGCAAGAGAATCGGGCGTTTTTCCAGCACGGCTGAGAGCAGGGCAAGGCGTTTTCTTTGTCCTTGCGAGAGTTTGGCATTGAGCAGCCGTTGCTCTTGGGTCAGGACTTTATTTTCAAGTTGCAGATGCTTCAGCCATTGTTGCAATTGGGTTTCGTCGGCATTCTTTCCGTCGCTGCCCAGCAGTTGTTCAAAGAGATGAAATTCCGTGAAAACGGCGGAGAAGTATTGACGGTAGGCGCTGCGGTTTGCCGCATGGATTTCTATGTCGTCAAGAAAAATCTTGCCGCTGTCAGGGGCATATAGTCCTGTAAGAATGAGAGAAAGCGTAGATTTGCCCGAGCCGTTAGCACCAATCAGAAATAGGGTTTCGCCGCGGCGGATATTAAGATGAATGTTATCAAGGGCGAAGACTTGCCCGCCTTGACTGGGATGCCGATATGAAATGTTTTCCAAGCGAATATGCTGCCAGTCTTCCGGCAGAGCATGCTGTTCGGCAAATGTGTGCTGATAGGGCGCAAGGGATAGGGATTGCAGGGCTTTGACGGCGACTTCGCTTTGCATCAATGCCGGCAGAGCGGAAATAGCGGCGCTTAAAGGCGCACGCATGAATAAAACCGCCATACTGATACTGGCGGCTTCATTTATGCTTGCCCAACCTCGATGCAGGGCAAGATAGAAAATAATGCCTACCGCGGCGAGCATGATGCTGTTGCTCCAATTGGCGGATAAGGCTTGGTAAAGATCGCCTTTGAGATGAAAATGGTGCTTTTTTTCAATCGATTGCAGATATTCTTCTTCGAAAAAACGTTGGGCGCGGCGGCGATTGAGCAGCAGCTCTTTGTGTCCTTCAAGCGCGCTTTGATAGTGACGGTAAATCTCGTCATCGCTGCGGCGCATTTGGCGGAATTGCCGGTGATGACGCAGCAATAAACTGTGGCTGCCTATCATCATCAGCAGCAAGAGCAGGGCGGTAATGGCAAAGAGTTTGAAGGAAAGGCTGATCAGATACAGGCTGCAGGCAAGGGTGAAAAGCAGTCCCTGTGCCATTTCGGGCAGACGCGTGAAGGCAAAGGATAGGCTGCGGATGTCGCCGGAGAGACTGGCAAGGATGCGGGCTTTGCCGGCTTGCTGAATGCGGATTTCCTCGCTGTCTAAGATTTGCTTGACTAAGCGCGTTTGCATTTCATAGATGAAATTTTGCCCCAGTTTGGCGAGTTGATATTGCGCGAAGACCGATAAGGCAAAATAGAGAGCGATAATGGCGATGAATTGCCGGCCGCTATGGGTATGGATGGCTTCTGTTTGGAGCAAAAAGCGGTTGATATAGGAAAGCGTGGCGATGCCCAAGGCGCCGGAGAAGCTGCTTAGAAGCAGCATGAGCAGAAATTGGCGGCGGTATTGTCGGTAAATCAGGACGATGATGCTCATGCGCCGAACCATTCCATTAGCGTATTCGCCACTTCCACCAATCCGATGAGAGAGATAATGGTACCGAAGAGGGCGATTTTGCGGTTGCTTTTTTCCATTTGCTGCAATTGGATTTTTTCGCGCTCCGCCTGTTCTTTTTCGCGGCTTTGCTCTTCTTTGCTTTGGCAATGGCTTAGAATTTGATGGACTTGCGTGATTTGGCGGCTGATTTCCTGATTTTGCGCTTCCAGCTGCAAGCTGTCGCGGATGTCTTCCCAAGCGCTGGCGCTCGGATAGTTATTCAGGCGTATCGGTTGGGCGAAATAAAAACGCGCATTGAAAGTCGCCGCTTCGCGGTATAAAGCGTCCAGTTTTTCAATTTCCTGATTTTTCAGTATTTCCGCCAGAGATTCGCTGATTTGCTGCATAGCAAGGCGATAGGCATGTCCGAGCATGAGCAAGAGGGCGAGGCGGTAATTGTGTTTTCGCGTATTCTCATTGGCGTAGTAGCTGAAAATCATCATGCCGCGCGAGTCGATATAGCGCAGGCTGTTGGATAAGATATTGAGTTCCGAAAAGCTCAGGGTTTTGGAATTGCGGATAAAGAGAGAGGCTTTGCGCAGTAGGGCGGCGCTAGGCGATGTGATGTTCTCCGCCGTTATCGGCGCGTTTTGATCGTGGGCGGCGAAAAATACGCGGCTGATCCATTCCTGCGATTGGCGGCTGTGGGCAAAGAGAAATTTGTCAATCTCTTGCTCTTCTACGGCACCGACGTCCATAAAATCAATCCGCAAATGCTGAGCAAAAGGCGAGCCCTGAAAAAAGCCGACTTCCCATGACGAAGGATTGGCATCGGTGGGGGAAATGGCGGTGGTGTCGAGTAAGATAGGATTGAGTAGTTTGAATTGATTGCCTAAGAATTGAGGCGCGCCGTTAGGGCTTATCGGCTGATGGCTGCGGCTGATAAAGGCGAATTGCATATGTTTTCCTAAGTGAAAAGAAGCATTGTATCTTTTTATAATTCAGATGACACGCGGCTTGGCTCAGAGTATCGGCTTTATTGCGGATGCTGCAAATCGCTCAAGGGGCTGCGGCGGTAGAGCATCAAAGAAGGGATCAGTGCCATGACCATAGCGCCGAGCAGCAGTATGGCGATTAAATAAACGTCTTCTTCGGCAAAGCGGATAAAAAGAGCGAAACCGCTGCGCGCGCTGATGCTTTCGGCAAAATAAGCGGCGGCAAGGTAGCCGAAGGCAATGCCCAGCAGCAGAGCTACAGCAATCATTGCTAACAGGCTCAGCCAGATAAAGAGCAGGATTTTATGCCGCGGCGCGCCGAAAATGCGCCAAGCCGCAATCTGCGGTGCTTGACGGCGCAGATGTAGGGTAATGACCATCAATAATGCCACCGCGACCAGAATTTGTGCGGCGAGTGCGAAGGCGTTTAAGACGGCTTTGCTGTCGCCTAAGAGTCCGTACATGCGTACCAAGACTTCGGTAGGAAAGACGGCTTGGGTTTTTTCATGGCGGCGGTAGAAACTTCTCAGATTATAGGCATCGGCAACGCCTTTGGGTTTGACGACGATGGCGGAAATGCCCAGTTCGCTATGTTCATGTACGTCGCTAAGCGCATTGATGAAGCTGGGCGCGTAATGAATGCTGCCGTCGGTATGGGTATGCGTGCCTAAGGGATGGCTGTCGTGATCGGCATGAATGTCCCAGACCGCCTCTATCGGCACTAATATCGCCTTATCCCAAATGCTGTGGTCTTCGGGCAAAATGCCGACGACGGTGTAGGTGATGTTGTCGTGGCTATGTGCACCTTCGCTGCCGATGTCGCCGTGCATCGGGGAGAAGCTTTGTCCGATGACAAGACCGCTATGCACGCCGACAACCGCTTCAAATGCGCGTTCGATATTGCGTCCTTGCAGATTTTTGCTGCCGTTGCCGTCGATAAAGACTTTGCTGGTGCCGATAATCGGCATACCTTGATAGAAATCGCCGAAGGCCAATGGTGCCGCCCATGCTACTTGCGGATGATTTTGCAGGTCTTTCAATATGTCCGTATCTAATAAGGGCAGGGGCGCGGCTTGCAGATAAACGCCGGATAAGACCAATTGGATTTCGCTGCCTTTGGCGCCGATGAGCAGGTCAAAGCGTTCGGCGGCGCGTGCGCTGCCTTCGCGAAAGGCGCGTTCTTGCAAATTTACCCCTATACTTAAGGCGACGGCGCTGGCAATCAGCAAGATCATTACCAAGCTGCCGAAGAGATGTTTTTTAATATCGAGCAGTAATAATTTAAGGTGCAACATTTAGTTTGTCTCCTGAACGATGCGTCCTTTGTTTAGGATAAGGCTTTGCGGCAATGCCGCCGCTAATCGCTGTTCGTGCGTACTGACGATAAGGCTGCACTGTTCTTGGGCGGCGATTTGCGGCAGGAGCGCGGCAATAATTTGCGCATTGTCTTGATCCAGACTGGCGGTGGGTTCGTCGGCAATGATGATGCGCGGCTTTCCTAAGAGCGCTCGAGCAATCGCGACGCGCTGCATTTCGCCGCGCGAGAGTTTTTCGCAGCAGCGGTGAATATGGGGGAAATTCATGCGTGCTAATAAATCCGCCGCCCGGGTTTTGATAGTCGCCGGCAGCCGCCAATGGCGAAAGCGGTAAGGCAGCAGCACATTTTCTAAGGCGCTTAGTCCCATTGTCAGATAAAAATTCTGCATAATCATGCCGATATTTTGGAATCGCCAATTGTCTTTGGCGCCGGCGGATAAATCGGCAAGATCTTGATCTTCCCATTGCACTTGTCCTTTTTGCAGGGGCAGCAGTCCGCTGATTGCATGTAAAAATGTAGATTTTCCTGCGCCTGAAGCACCCAATACGGCGATTTGCGCTTGCGGGGTGAGCGCGAATGCTTCAATGACGAGAATCGGCTCTTGACGGTCGGGGCTGCAGATAGCCAGATGTTGAACGCGTAATTGCATAAGATGCGCCTATAAGGAAGAAAATTTGGCTTCGCGCAGGCGCAGAAGGCTGACAAAACCCGTTTCGGGATCGGTCCATGAGCCGAATTCTAAGACGCCTTCGACTTGAATGATTTGATTGAATTGCACAAAACTTTGTTTTTGCGCAGATAGACGACCAGAATATCCGGCGGCCAGTCGGCGTCGGAGGAGCAGAAGGGGCAGAGTGCCATCGGCATTTTGGTCAGGACGAAGAATTGCGAGTCGGCTTTGAGCGGCGGTGCCATAAAGCCCTGAATACGCACTTTTTTCCCTGAGAGATTTTTAACTTTGTCACTGAATTCCAAACCCAGTACCGAGATTTTGCCATAGAGTTCGTCGAAATTCAGCATTGTTTTGCCGTAGGCAGGCGAGAGGAAAAAGCCGCACACAAGCAAAAGCGGGAGCCATCCCGCCTTGCCGATATGAAGAAAAACACTGCGCATTATTTAATCGCTAAGGCATCGACGATAATACGAAAGAGATCCGAGTTTTCTATATAGCCGCGAATCGCTTCCGCACCCGGACCTTGCGCTTGGATAACCATATCGTCGACCGAATGCACGCCAGTATCGCTGGTTTTGGGCAGATTGCCTTCGCGAAAGACGGCGCCCGGTACGTTCTTATAAGCTTCATTGGCGACATAAATATTATTTTCTGTTTTAATCGCCGGAAGGTTTCGTAGTGATCGGGGAAGTTATTGAAAAATACCGCCAAGCGTTTGGCGACGTCTAAGCGGTCGGGATAGCCGTCGCCGTCGGCGTCTTGATAATCAGGATAGCCGGCGTGCTGGTATACGCCGACTTTTTCGCGCATGGTTTCGCCTTCTTTGTTATCGTCCACCGTGCCGATGATGCTGATGCCGTGGGTGTGGTCGCCGGTGACCAAAATCAGGGTATCGGGATGGGATTTGGCGAATTCCTGTGCAATGGCTACCGATTGATCAAGCATAATCGTACTCATGATGGCGCGTTCCCAATCCAGAGGATGCGAGGCTTTGTCGATGAGCGCCGATTCCACCATCAGAAAAAATCCGTCTTCGTTTTTGGATAAGACATCAAAGGCGGCTTGGGTCATTTCGGTTAAATCGGGTTGTTCTGGGAATTTGGCGGTGACGCCGTTTTCTTTCAAAAAGCGGCGATCGAGTACGCTGTCCATATTGCCGGTGTGGAAAAGCCCTAATAATTTATCCGTCTGTGGCGGCAGGGCAGTTAATTCTTTGGCGCTGGTGACTAAGTGATAGCCGTCTTTTTGGAATAGTTCGACAAAATTCTTCTCATCTTTGCGCTTGGATCCGGGAATGCTTTGCGGCAGGAAATAAGCCGAACCGCCGCCTAAAATAACCTCCGGTCGTACCTCATAGAGCATTTGCGTAATCTCCGGCTTGTCGGCGCGGCGGCGCGTATGCGCGACGACTGCCGCCGGTGTGGCGTCCTGCAACTCCGAATCGGAGACAATGCCCACCGCCATATTGCTGCGGCGTTTGAGCAATTCGCCTAGGGTTTCCTGCTTGGGGTGATTGAAATTGTCTTCGGAGCGGCTGGCATATAGTCAAAGAATTGAAAAAGTATTACGGATTTGGTTCGCCTTGCCGTACGCTCTGTACTGCCTGCGGCTCGCCGCCTTGTACTACTTTTTCACTTCTCCGACTATAGACGCCTAAGGCATTGACGGCGGATTTATGTCCGGTCATATAGGCGCTCATGGTATTGGCGCTATCGGTAGCGATGGAGTCGGTGCTGGAGGTGCCGATAAAGCCCATATAGGGCAAGCTGTCCATCGCCAATTTGCCATTGGCTTTGCCTTCTGTGACGCCCTGCGACAAAATACGCGCGCCGGTGCGGTGCGCCACCGACAAACCGTCGCCGATAAAGAGAATTACGTTTTTGGCCTTGCGCTCGGCAGGCGTTTCATACACAGACCATTGTACGTCGGCTTGATTGCCTCCCGCTTGTGCTTGAATGCGGTAATCGCCTGCTTGATGCAATGCGGCGCCGCGTATCCATAGCGAAGATACCGCCTTGCCGTCTTCTTGGGCGACAAATTCCCTTGTACCGCCCAATTGCTCGCCGAGCGCTTCGCCGTTGAGCGATATTTGTACGTCTTTTTCCGCGACTTGCTGATCAAATTCGATTTTTACGTCAAACAACGATCCTGCCATAATCGTGGCGCGGTCGATAGGGTAAATCGTATGTGCGGCGGCAGATACGGCGGAAAGGGCGATAAGCGCGGCGAGAGAGGTTTTTTTCATGTCAGTCCTTCATGGTTTTTTTAAAACTGGTCTTACTCTAAGTCTCTTGTGTTACCGCTTTATGACAAATAGTTGAGCATCCGTATAAACGGATGCGGATAAAGCCCTATTTGCTGCCGAATTCGCTTTTTACTCTTGCCTATCAGGTAAAATGCGGCGTTTCTTTTCTTTTTTTGGACGACAATGGCTCAATTTTTTATTCATCGCCCTGTGTTTGCCTGGGTGATTGCGCTGCTGATTATGTTAGCTGGTGGATTAGCTTTGCTGCGTTTGCCACTAGAGCGCTATCCCAATATTGCACCACCGCAGGTATCGGTGGTGGCGCGCTATGCCGGCGCTTCCGCACAGACGGTCAATGATTCGGTTACGCAGGTTATCGAGCAGCAGCTGAAAGGCTTGGACGGCTTGCTGTCGATGAGTTCCAGCGCCGATGCTTCGGGTATTTCGCGCACGACGCTGACTTTTGAGGCGGGTACGAATATCGATGTCGCACAGGTGCAGGTGCAAAATGCGGTATCGCAGTCATTATCGCGTTTGCCGAATGAGGTGCAGACGTGCGGTGTGCGTGTGAATAAGGGCGGTCAGGAAAATTTGGTGACTTGGGTGTTTAGTTCGCCGCGTCCCGAGGTGTCGCGCGTGGCGGTTACGGATTATTTGGCAAGTCAGGTAGTGGATGTACTGGCGCGGATTGACGGCGTAGCGGAGGTTAATTTATACGGCAGCCCGTATGCGATGCGGATTTGGCTGTATCCGGAGCGCTTGGCGGCTTTGCAGTTGATGCCTGCGGATGTGAGCGCGGCTTTGATAGTGCAGAATACGCAGGTGTCGGCAGGACAATTAGGACAGTTGCCGGCGGCAGCGGGGCAGATGCTGAATGTGCCGATTCAGGCACGCGGCAAATTGCAGACGGTGGCGCAGTTTGAAGACGTGATTATCAAAAGCGCCGCCAATGGCGCGGTGGTGCGGCTCAAAGATGTGGCGCGTGTGGAACTGGGTGCGGAAAGCTATGAGGTCGGCAGTCTGTTGGACGGTAAAGCGGCAGGGGCTTTGGGAATTGTGCTGGCGGACGGAGCGAATGCGATGCAGGTAGCGGCGGCGGTGGAGGCGAAAATCCGCGAGCTTGAGCCGAGTTTTCCCTATGATTTGCAGGCGCAGACCGGTCAGGATACTGTGCCTTTCGTGCGCGCTTCGATTGAAGAGGTGGTCAAGACTTTGGCGGAAGCGGTGCTACTGGTTGTGATTGTGATGTTCGTATTTTTGCAGAGTTGGCGCGCGACATTGATTCCCGCCTTAGCCGTACCGGTGGTTTTATTAGGCACTTTCGGCGTCTTGGCGCTGCTGGGTTATTCCGTGAATATGCTGACCATGTTTGCTTTAGTCTTGGCGATTGGCTTGCTGGTCGATGATGCGATTGTGGTGGTGGAGAATGTGGAGCGGTTAATGAATGAACGGAGATTAAGTCCGCTTGCCGCGACCGAAGCCTCGATGCGCGAGATTTCTTCCGCTTTGATTGGCGTGGGCATGGTGCTGTCGGCGGTATTTGTGCCGATGGCGTTTTTCCCCGGTTCGACGGGCGTTATTTACCGCCAGTTTGCAGTAACGATTATTGCGGCGATGGGCTTTTCGGTCTTGGTGGCTTTGACGCTTTCGCCGGCATTGTGTGCGCAATTGCTCAAACCCAATCAAGGCAGTAACAAAGGCATCGGCGCCGGATTTAACCGCGCTTTTCAGCGCTTGATCGCCGCTTATGCGCGTGCTTTGGCGCGTATTTTGGCATGGCGCAAAACGATGTGCTGCGCCTTTCTTTTGCTGCTTGCTACTTGTGTTTATTTGTTTCAGCAATTACCGACCGCTTTTCTGCCACAGGAAGATCAGGGCTTTATTAGCGTCAGCATCAATCTGCCGGTCGGCGCGACCGATGTGCGCACGCAGCAGACAGTCGCGGAATTAACGGCGCTCTTTCTTCAGCAGGAAGAAGTAGAGAACGTACATGCGATTACCGGCATTCGCGGCAATCAAGGCTTTGCCATCATGACCTTGCGCCTCAAACCTTGGCATGAACGCGAAGGGGCGCAACATAGCGCGGCGGCATTGGCGCAGCGTTTGACTGCCGAGCTCCGCCAACGCCGCGATGCCAGAATCTTCGTCAGCCTGCCGCCGGTGGTGCGCGGCTTGGGTGCGGCAAATGAAGTGAGCTTTGTAATTAAAGACATGAACGGCGCAGGATTGGCAGCATTGCTTGCCGCAAAAGATGCGTTTTTAAATGCCGCCGAACAAAGCCCTGTTTTGCGCAGCGCAAGAGCGAATAATCAAGACGTGCGCAGCCAATTGGTAATTGAGATTGACGATTTCAAAGCAGCGGCGCAGCAGATTGAGCCGCAGGCGGTCAATCAACTATTGGCGCAGGCATTTGGCGGCAGTTATGTGAATGATTTTATACATGAAGGACGGGTAAAACGCGTGTATATGCAAGCGGCGGCGGACTATCGTATGCAGCCGCAGGACATCGACGCTTGGCAAGTGCGCAACCGCCAAGGAGACATGATTCCGCTGGCGAGTTTTACGCAACTGCGCTGGGATGAAGCGCCGCCGCAATTGCTGCGTTTTAATGCGGCTTTGGCAGTCGATATGGTGGCGGCGGTCGCCGCAGGACACAGCAGCGGCGATGCCATGCGCGAGGTGGAAAGCATCATGCAGACCTTACCGAGCGGCTTTCTGCATGAATGGACGGGCTCGTCTTTGCAGGAGCAAAAAGCCGGCAGCCAAGCGCCGCTCTTATATCTGCTCTCGATTGTTTTTGTCTTCCTCTGCTTGGCGGCTTTATATGAAAGCTGGCGTGTGCCTTTCGCCGTGATTCTGGCGGCGGCTTTGGGTATTTTGGGCGCATTGCTGTTTACCCGCCTGCGCGGATTGAATAATGACGTTTTTTTCCAAGTCGGCTTATTGACAACCGTCGGTTTGGCGGCAAAAAACGCCATTTTAATCGTGGAATTTGCCGTGCAACTGCATAGGCAGGGCAGGACTTACGCCCAAGCGGCAATTGAAGCGGCGCGTTTGCGTCTGCGCCCGATTGTCATGACATCGCTGGCTTTTGCCTTTGGCGTACTGCCGCTTGCCTTAGGCACAGGAGCAGGAGTGGCAAGCCGCGTGAGCATCGGCACGGCAGTCTTGGGCGGCACGATCGTATCCACCATATTGGGCTTGCTCTTTGTGCCGGTATTTTTTATATGGGTAAGAAAACGTGATTAGAAATATATAGTCAATTCATGTCAAAATTAATCATTTTTCAATCAGGTAAGTCGGATTCAAGAATCCGACTTACCTCTTTATAAATTAGCAGCTTAGATATTTATACCCAACACAATTTGTCATGCGTGTGCTTTCTGGCATAAACGCCTAAGCTAAGGTTAAAAATATAATGTTCGTATTTGTTATGAATTGACTATGTTATTGGGCAAAGGGACATTTTAGGTGCTGTTTTCGAGTTCTTTAGTCCTAAGGGACAAAATAGGTGCTATCTAGCGTTTTTTAAGCAAAATAATCTTTTATAAACTTAACCTTATTCTCCTTT
>NZ_JBXGGR010000090.1:0-34728 GCF_056855035.1 Suttonella sp. | reverse complement strand
AAATGGTCATGCCTGGAGATAACGTAAAAATCGAAGTTCAACTGATTCATCCGATTGCGATGGACGAAGGTTTGCGTTTTGCGATTCGCGAAGGTGGACGTACAGTTGGTGCCGGTGTTGTAGCGAAAATTATTGAGTAATGACAATGGCTAGTACACAAAAAATTCGTATTCGATTAAAGTCCTATGACCATCGCTTGATAGATTCTTCTGCCAAGCAGATTGTAGAAACGGCTAAACGCGCTGGGGCGCAGGTAAAAGGTCCTGTGCCCTTGCCGGTAAAAAAAGAAATCTATACCGTATTGATTTCTCCGCATCTTAATAAAGATGCTAGAGATCAATATGAGTTGCGCACTCATAAACGGATTATGGATATTATTGACCCTACAGATAAAACTGTAGATGCGTTGATGAAGCTTGATTTGGCTGCAGGTGTTGACGTTAAGATTGAATTGCAGTAAAATCGCGCACCTTTCGTTAGTTTGAAGGCGAAGAGGGTTACCCGCCCTCCTCTCGCCTTTTTCATTTACTGAGGATTATTTATGACAATGGGTTTAGTGGGTCAAAAAATAGGAATGACCCGAATATTTGATTCGGATGGTTCTGCTAGTGCAGTAACCGTTATCGAAGTTCAGCCTAATGTGATTTCCCAAATTAAAACATTGGAGAATGACGGTTATGTGGCTGTGCAGGTATCTATTGGTGAGCGTAAAGCAAATAGGGCTAATAAAGCATTAGCTGGACATTTTGCAAAAGCAAATGTTGCCGTTGGTTTGCTTACCAAAGAGTTTAGATTGAGCGAAGAAGAAGTTGCGGCATATACTCTTGGCGCAACAGTTGAGCTCTCTTTGTTTGCTGAAGGGCAAAAAGTTGATGTGCGCGCTCGTAGTATTGGTAAAGGTTTTGCCGGTACGATTAAGCGTCATAATTTTAGAGGACAGCGTAATTCGCATGGTAACTCTCTTTCACATCGCGTTCCAGGCTCCATCGGGCAGAACCAAACACCAGGACGTGTATTTAAAGGTAAAAAAATGTCAGGGCATATGGGGAATGTGATGCGCAGCGTTCAGAATCTTGAAATTGCACGTATTGATGCAGAACGTAATTTGATTCTGATTAAAGGCGCCGTTCCTGGTAGTAAAGGTGCTTATGTCACTATTCGCCCATCAGTGAAAGGATAGGAGATAGTATGGAATTGCAATTTAAAAATGGTTCTGGAACTGTTTCTGTGGCGGATAAGATTTTTGCCGCAGATTTTAATGAAGCCTTAGTGCATCAAGTTGTAACTTCTTTCTTAGCTGGTTCTCGTTCTGGTTCGAAAGCGCAAAAGACGCGTTCCGAAGTATCTGGCGGGGGCGCAAAGCCTTGGAAGCAAAAAGGTACAGGTCGTGCACGTGCGGGTTCTATTCGCTCTCCAATTTGGCGTAAAGGCGGCGTTACCTTCGCTGCTAAACCACGAGATTTTGAGAAGAAAGTTAATCGAAAAATGTATCGTGCTGCAATCTGTTCAATATTGTCGGAATTGCATCGCCAAGAGCGTTTGAGTGTAGTTGATGCATTTGTTTTAAATGAAACTAAAACAAAAGAATTCCTTGCTAAATTGAATGCAATGAATGTTGGGCAAGATGTTTTATTAATATTGGCTAATGTTGAACCGTCTGTGTATCTTAGTGCCCGCAATATAGCAAAAATAACCGTTATAGATGTTAAGGCTATAGATCCTGCATTGTTATTGCGTCATGAGCATGTTGTTGTTGATAAAGCTTCGCTGGAAGCAATGAATGAGTGGTTGTCATGAAACAAGAAAGATTGTTGCAAATTATTCAGGCGGCGCATGTAACCGAAAAAACTTCTGGCTTGGCGGCTGTTAATCAACTCGTATTTAAAGTGGAAAAGACAGCTACTAAGGAAGAAATTCGTGCGGCTGTAGAATCTTTACTTGAAGTCAAAGTGATTGCTGTAAATACAGTTGTTATAAAAGGTAAGGCAAAGCGCTTCCGATCTCGTATGGGAAGTCGAAAAGATTTTAAAAAGGCTTATGTGAGTCTTGATAAATCTGTCGACATGGAAGCATTGTTATCGGAGCAAGGTTAAGGGGTAACTAATGGCTATTATTAAACATAAACCTACTTCTGCTGGTCGGCGCTTTGTCGTAAATGTTACTCGTCCAGAGTTGCATAAAGGACAGCCTTTTGCTGCCTTGGTTGAAAAACAAACTCGTGGCAGTGGGCGCAATAATGCCGGTCGCATTACGACTCGTCACCGTGGTGGCGGTCATGCACAAAAATATCGTATTATTGATTTTAAACGTCAAAAAGATGGGATTGATGCGGTTGTTGAGCGTCTAGAATACGATCCAAATCGTACCGCACATATTGCTTTGCTTAAATATGCTGATGGAGAGCGTCGCTATATTATTGCTGCGCGTGGCATGAAAGCAGGTGATCAGTTACGTAGCGGTGATGATGCGGCGATTAAAACAGGAAATTGTTTGCCGTTGCGCAATATTCCGGTTGGTTCAGTGGTTTTTTGTGTAGAGATGAAACCGGGAAAAGGCGCTCAATTAGCGCGTAGTGCCGGAGCTTCTGCTCAATTGGTTGCTCGTGAAGGTAAATATGTAACTTTACGCTTGAAATCAGGTGAACGTCGCAAAGTTTTGGCTGATTGCAGAGCTGTTTTAGGCGAAGCAAGCAATCATGAACATAGCCTGCGTTCATTAGGTAAAGCTGGTGCCAAGCGTTGGCGTGGTATTCGTCCGACTGTTCGTGGTGTCGTTATGAACCCGGTTGACCATCCTCATGGTGGTGGTGAAGGGCGTACTTCAGGTGGTCGTCATCCTGTGAGTCCATGGGGTCAGCCAACTAAAGGTAAGAAAACACGCACCAATAAGCGTACTGATAAGTTGATCGTCCAACGTCGTAAGAAGAGAGGCTAAAATATGGCACGTTCATTGAAAAAAGGCTTCTTCATTGACCTGCATTTGGCAAAAAAAGTTGATGAGGCGGTTGCTAATAAAAGTAAAAAACCGATTAAAACTTGGTCTCGTCGTTCGATGATTACCCCAGAAATGATTGGTTTGACTCTTGCTATTCATAATGGAAAACAACATGTTCCTGTGTTAGTGAGTGAAGATATGATTGGTCACAAGCTTGGTGAGTTTGCACCTACTCGTAACTATCGTGGTCATGCAGCAGATAAAAAAGGCAAATAGGAGTAAAAAATGCAATCTACAGCAAAATTACGCGCTGCCCGAATTTCTGCTCAAAAAGCACGCTTAGTGGCGGATCAAATACGTGGCAAACATGTTGAAGAAGCAGTGGAAATATTGACTTTTAGCAATAAAAAAGCAGCTGCAATTATTTTGAAATTGTTGAATTCAGCTATTGCTAATGCAGAAAATAATGAAGGCGCAGATATTGACGAATTACATGTCGCTGAAATACAAGTGGGTGAAGGAATGAGTATGAAACGCTTCACTGCTCGTGCTAAAGGACGTGGAAATCGCATCACTAAACGCACAAGTAATATTTTTATTCGCGTTCAAGAGCGCTAAGAAAGGAAAATTTTATGGGTCAAAAAGTACATCCAATCGGTTTTCGCTTAGGCGTCTCAAAAGACTGGGTATCAAAATGGTATGCAGAGGGACGTGATTATGCGGATTATTTAGAAAAAGATTTTGAAGTTCGTGAATATATTCGTAAAAAATTAGCCCAGGCTTCTGTGAGTAAAATTCAGATTGAACGTCCTCGCAACGGCGCTCAAATCACAATTTTTACTGCTCGTCCCGGTATCGTCATCGGTAAAAAAGGTGAAGATATTGAGATTTTAAAGAAAGAAGTCAGTAAAATTTTAGGCGTTCCGGCTTCAATTAACATTGAAGAAATTCGTCGTCCTGAATTAGATGCTTATTTAGTAGCTGAAGGTATTGCTCAGCAATTAGAGCGTCGGGTTATGTTCCGCCGTGCTATGAAACGAGCGGTCGCTTCTACTATGCGTTTAGGTGCTTCGGGTATTAAAGTTGCTATTTCCGGACGTTTAAATGGTGCTGAAATTGCACGTACCGAATGGTATCGCGAAGGACGTGTGCCGCTTCATACGCTTCGTGCTGATATCGACTATGGTTTGGCGGAAGCGAATACAACATATGGCGTTATTGGCGTGAAGGTGTGGATTTTCAAAGGGGAAAATCTTAATGGTGTAGATGCGGCAGAAGTTGCTCCTCGTGAAAATGCAGATGACAAACGCAATCGTCGCCCAGCTAAACAGCGTGCTCGCCGTAATAAAGAGAAAGGTGAATAACAATGTTACAACCAAAACGTACTAAATTCAGAAAACAGCAGAAAGGTCGTAACCGTGGTACGGCTCAGTCTGGTAATTCAGTAAGCTTCGGTGAGTTTGGGTTAAAAGCAACAACCCGAGGACGTATTACAGCACGCCAAATCGAGGCGGCGCGTCGTGCAATTAATCGCCATGTGAAACGTGGTGGTCGCATGTGGATTCGAATTTTTCCTGATGTTCCTGTAACAAATAAACCATTAGAGGTTCGTCAAGGTAAAGGTAAAGGTAATGTGGAATATTGGGTTGCTAAAGTTCAGCCTGGTACCGTGCTTTATGAATTAGAAGGCGTAAGCGAGGAACTTGCTCGTGAGGCTTTTCGTTTGGCAGCGGCAAAATTGCCTGTTTTGACAGTATTTGAAACGCGCAAGGTGATGTAATGAGCTTAGAAGATCTAAAATCAAAAGATGTAGATGGGCTGCGTGCAGAATTAATTGAATTGCGTCAAGCTCAGTTAAAATTGAGATTGCAAAAAGGTAGTGGGCAATTGGAGCAAACACATCAAATTCGCCAAGTGCGTCGTGATATTGCTCGTGTTAAAACACTGTTGGCGCAACAGAATATCAAGGTGTAAGTGATGAGTGAACAACAATCTATTCAGCGCACTCTTCAGGGGCAGGTTGTAAGCAATAAAGGCGATAAGTCTATTACTGTGAGTGTCGTTCGTTATGAACGCCATCCGGTTTATGGAAAATATATTAAGCGCACATTGAAATGCCATGCTCATGATGAAAATAATGAATGCAATATTGGCGATACTGTTCGTATAGTGCAAAGTCGCCCAATCTCTAAAACCAAAACTTGGAGATTGGTTGAGATTATCGAAAGAGCAAAAGGTTAAGGAGTTATCATGATTCAGATGCAATCTCGCCTCTCTGTTGCTGATAACAGTGGTGCTAAAGAGTTACAATGTATTAAAGTATTGGGCGGTTCTCACCGCCGCTATGCAGGTATTGGAGATATTATTAAAGTTTCTGTGAAAGAAGCAATGCCTCGTGGTCGTGTGAAAAAAGGCGATGTATACAATGCTTTGATCGTACGTACACGTAAGGGTGTACGTCGCCGTGATGGTTCTTTATTACGTTTTGATGGCAATGCCGCTGTGTTGCTTAATAACAAATTAGAGCCAATTGGTACGCGTGTTTTCGGACCTATCGCACGTGAATTACGTAGCGAAAAGTTTATGAAAATAGTTTCTCTTGCCCCTGAAGTGTTATAAGGAGTCAACATGAAACGTATACAGACTGGTGATGAAGTTATTGTGATTGCCGGCAAAGCAGAAAATAAAGGTAAGCGTGGTAAGGTCTTATCGGTGCATGGCGATCGTGTGATAGTTGATGGTGTTAATCAGGTCTCTAAACATGTGAAGCCTAATCTGCAATTGGGCATTGAGGGGGGGGTTGTGAAGAAAAATGCCTCTATTCATGTTTCAAATGTGATGCTGTTTAATCCTGAAACGGGAAAAGGCGATCGTGTTGGATTTAAAATTGAAGATGGAGTAAAATTCCGCGTTTTTAAATCTAATGGTGCGAAGGTAAGCTGAGGAAAATATGGCTCGTTTACAAAAATTATATAAAGAAGAGCTAGCGCCGGCTTTGTTAAAAGAGCTGGGGTTAGCTAATGTGATGGAAGTTCCTCGTTTGGAGAAAATTACCATCAATATGGGTGTTGGCGAAGCGGTTAATGACAAAAAAATTATGGACAATGCTGTGCGTGATCTGGGATTAATTGCTGGACAAAAGCCATTAATTACAAAATCTAAAAAATCAATTGCTGGTTTTAAAATTCGTGACGGATGGTCGATAGGTTGTAAGGTTACGCTTCGCCGAGAGCAGATGTATGAATTTTTAGATCGTTTAATTAATGTTTCTTTACCGCGCACTCGAGATTTCCGCGGCTTAAGCGCAAAATCTTTTGATGGACGTGGAAATTATACCTTTGGTGTTAAAGAGCATATCATTTTCCCAGAAATTGATTTTGAAAAAACAGATGCAATGCGTGGAATGGATATTACTTTTACCACTTCGGCAAAAACAGATGAACAAGCTAAAGCTTTATTAGCAGCTTTTGGCTTTCCATTTAAAGGATAAAGGCTTATGGCTAAACAAAGTATGATAAACCGCGAGGCTAAACGCATTAAAACGGTTCAAAAATACGCTGCAAAAAGAGCTGAATTAAAAGAGATTATTCGTAAGGTTGATACTTATTCAGAAGAAGAGCGTCTTCTTGCTCAAGAAAAATTGCAAAAGCAGCCACGTAATGCATCAGCTTCACGTTTGCAACGTCGTTGCCGTATTACAGGCCGTCCGCATGCGGTTTACCGTAAATTTGGTTTATCTCGTATAAAATTACGGGAATTGGCAATGCGTGGCGAAGTGCCGGGCGTTAAAAAAGCGAGCTGGTAATTCTACCAGCTTTATCTAAGTTCCAAGATCGTATCGATCTGATACTGAAAGAGGTTAAATATGTTAATGGATCCAATTGCGGATATGCTAACGCGTATTCGTAATGCTCAACGCATAGGACGATCAATCGTAGCTATGCCTTCTTCTAAGCAAAAAGTCGCCATTGCAAAAGTTTTGCAATCAGAGGGTTATATTCAATCATTTGAAGTCTCTAATGATGCAAAACCAGAGTTGACGGTGCATTTGAAATATTATCAAGGAAAACCTGTTATTGAGTTGATTAAGAGAATTAGCCGTCCGGGTTTGCGTATTTTTAAAGGTAAAAATGAGCTTCCTCGCGTTCAAGGCGGATTAGGGATTGCTATTATTTCTACCTCCAAAGGTATGATGAGCGATCACCAAGCGCGAAAAGATGGTCTTGGTGGCGAAGTCATCTGCTTTGTAGCATAAATTTGGAGGTAATATGTCACGAGTAGGAAAACAGCCTGTTGCTTTGCCAAAAGGCGTTGATATTAGCATTAATAATCAAGAAGTAACTGTAAAAGGAAGTAAAGGTCAATTAACTTTGAATCTTCATCCTTATACTAAAATTGCGCAAGAAGGTGAGCAATTAACCTTTAGCCCAATCAAAGAATCCGCAGATGCTTGGGCAATGACAGGTACTATGCGCGCATTAGTCAATAATATGGTGATTGGTGTTAGCCAAGGTTTTGAAAAAAAATTACAATTGATCGGTGTTGGTTACCGCGCACAGGTTCAAGGTCAAAAATTGAATCTTTCTCTAGGTTTTTCTCATCCTGTTGAATTTAATGCGCCTCAAGGTATTACTATTGAAACTCCAAGCCAAACAGAAATATTGGTAAAAGGCAGTGACAAACAATTAGTAGGTGAGGTTGCGGCGAAAATTCGTGCTTACCGTCCGCCAGAGCCTTATAAAGGCAAAGGTGTTCGTTATGCGAATGAGTATGTGGCAATTAAAGAAGCTAAGAAAAAATAACGGGGTGAAATTATGAATCAAAAGAAAATAAATCGAATCCGTCGTGGAAAACGTACCCGTTTGAATATTCGTGCTTCAGGTAAGGCAAGTTTGATTGTAAATAAAACGCCTCGTCATATGTATGCGCAAATTATAAACGGTCAAGATGGGCGCGTTTTGGCAACTGTTTCTACTTTACAATCTTCTGTTGCTGAAGGTTTAAAATATACCGGAAATATTGAAGCAGCTGCTAAAGTAGGCAGGTTGATTGGTGAGAAAGCAAAATCTCTTGGAATTGAGACGATTGCTTTTGATCGCAGCGGTTTTCGCTATCATGGTCGTGTGAAGGCTTTAGCTGAAGCTGCGCGAGAAACTGGATTGGAATTTTAAGAGGTTACTATGGCTCAACAAAAAGAACGTCAACAAGACAATGAATTTTTGGAAAAGCTGGTTGCTGTTAACCGAGTGACCAAAGTAGTTAAAGGCGGGCGCCAATTTGCGTTTGCAGCTTTGGTTGTCGTGGGAGATGGTAATGGGCGTGTTGGTTTTGGTTATGGAAAAGCTAAAGAAGTACCTATTGCTGTTCAGAAAGCTATGGATCAAGCCAAAAAATCATTAGTGAAAATTTCTCTGCATAAAGATACTTTGCAACATGCTGTTGTTGGGACACATGGTGCTGCTCGTGTATTTATGCAGCCTGCTTCTGAAGGTACGGGGATTATTGCCGGTGGTGCAATGCGTGCCGTATTCGAGGTGCTAGGTGTTAAAGACGTATTGGCGAAATGTATGGGAACTCGCAATCCGGGCAATGTTATCCGTGCGACCATTAATGGCTTGCAATCTATGAATACAGCTGCCGATGTTGCTGCTAAACGAAGTAAGTCTATTGAAGAGGTATTAGCAAATGTCCAATAAATTGCGAGTAACGTTGATTAAAAGCCTTAATGGTCGTTTAGAATCTCATAAGCAATGCGTTGCCGGGTTGGGATTGCGTAAAATCCATCAATCACGTGAAGTGATTAATACGCCCGAGAACCGGGGAATGATTAATAAAGTGTCTTACCTGCTAAAAGTAGAGGAAGTCTAATAATGCGTTTAAATTCTCTAAAGCCTGCTGAAGGCTCTAAGCATTCTGCCAAAAGACTTGGTCGAGGTATTGGTTCAGGTTTAGGTAAAACAAGTGGTAAAGGTCATAAAGGGCAAAAAGCTCGTTCAGGCGGTTATCATAAAGTAGGTTTCGAAGGCGGACAAATGCCTTTGCAACGTCGTTTGCCTAAGCGTGGTTTTAATAGTTTAAATCGTAATTTAACTGCTCGAGTTCGTTTGTCGGAACTGAATAAAATTGATTCGGAAATTATTGATTTATCAGCTCTCAAAGCTGCTGGTGTTGTTCCTGTTCAAGCACAGAATGTGAAAATTTATCTTCATGGCAAATTGGATAAAGCTGTGACAATTAAGGGATTAACATTGAGTGAAGGCGCTAGTAATGCAGTTTCTGCTGCTGGCGGAAAAGTAGAAGAGTAAAGGTAATTTATGGCAAAGCCCGTTGCTAATCCTTATAAGGAATTAACCTCAAGATTTATTTTTTTGGTGGTTGCATTAATCATTTATCGAGTTGGTGCGCACATTCCTGTGCCAGGTGTAAATTTGGCGATGATTAGAGATATGTTTGATAGTGGTAATGGTTCACTATTTCAGCTATTCAATATGTTTTCTGGCGGCGCTTTGTCTAATGCTTCTCTTTTGGCATTAGGTGTTGCGCCATATATTACCGCATCTATCGTAATGCAGCTTTTATCGCACATGTATCCTCCTCTGAAGGAGTTACGTCAGCAAGGAAGTACCGGGCAAAAGAAAATTACTCAATATACGCGATTCTTTGCATTGTTTTTAGGTTTGATTCAAGGTTTTGCTATATCTCGAGCAGTTTTAGCGCAGGGAATGGTGCTGCCTACAGTGCCTGCGGCTCAATTTCTTCTTGTAGCGACGATCGGTCTTGCTGCCGGCGCATTGTTTATGATGTGGTTAGGAGAGCAAATTACCGAACGCGGAATTGGTAATGGTATATCTATGCTGATTTTTGCAGGTATTGCCGTCAATATGCCAAGCGGAATTTATAATCTGTTTAACCAAGCTAAAGTTGGTGAAATTGGTTATGGAAAGTTTTTTCTAATCTTGCTTGTTATTGTCGCTCTCTTTGCTTTAATCGTTTTTGTAGAACGCGCGCAGCGGCGTATTGCGATCCATTATGCGCGACAACAGCATGGTGCTTCTCGTGGGATGACAGATCGTCAGCATTTGCCATTAAAAATTAATATGGCAGGCGTCATACCTGCAATTTTCGCCTCGGCGATTATTACGCTTTTGGTGTCTGCCCTCTCCTTGTTCTCCGGAATGAATAGTGCCCTTGGGCGTTATATGAGTGATTTAGGTAATGGTTTAAATCCCGGCGGTTGGTTGTATATTGCTGCTTTTGCATTGTTAATTATTTTATTTGCTTTCTTCTATACATCTATGATGTTTGAAAATAGAGAGTTGGCGGATAACTTGAAGCGCTCCAACGCTTTTATCCAAGGCTTTAGACCGGGTAAGCAAACTGCTGATTATTTGGATATAGTGCAGGAGCGTCTAACTTTGGTAGGGGCGCTATATGTGGCATTTGTCTGTATTTTACCTTCGTTAATGAATATTGGTTCTACTTCAGGGCAAATTTTGTTCTTATTTGGCGGGACTTCATTATTAATTGCTGTTGTGGTTGCTATGGATTTTATGTCACAAGTTCAGTCTCATATTATGTCAAAACAATATGAATCTTTGATGAAAAAAGCCAATCTTTCCGGATTTGGCGGACAATATCATCGTTAAAACTCGATGGAGTAAAAATGAAAGTAAGTGCTTCAGTTAAAAAAATGTGCCGTAACTGTCGGGTAATCCGTCGTAACGGTAGTATTCGTGTAATTTGCACTGACAAGCGTCATAAGCAACGTCAAGGCTAAATTATTTTGACTTCGTGGTGCGAGATCATTATAATTTCGCACCTTTCTTTTTAAGGAGTAAATATGGCACGTATTGCCGGTATCAATGTACCTACCCAAAAACATACGGTAATTGCATTGACTTCAATTTACGGTATTGGACCTACTCGTGCAAAGGCAATTTGCAAAGAGACAGGTGTTCAGCCGGATAAGAAAATTCGTGATTTGACTGATGCAGAAATTGATGCATTACGTCAAGCTGTTGGACAATATACAGTTGAAGGCGATCTTCGCCGTCAAGTGTCTATGGATATTAAACGTCTGATGGATTTGGGTTGTTTTAGAGGTTTGCGTCATCGTCGTAGTCTGCCGGTTCGTGGGCAACGTACGAAAACAAATGCACGTACTCGTAAAGGACCTCGTCGTCCAATTAAACGTTAATTAAGAGAGATGATTTATGGCTAAAGCTGCTGGTAAACAGAAAAATGTAAGAAAAAAGGCAAAGCGTGTTGTTGTGGACGCCGTTGCGCACGTCCATGCTTCTTTTAATAACACAATCGTGACCATCACAGATGGCCAAGGTAACACGCTTTCTTGGGCAACTGCCGGTGGTTCAGGTTTCCGTGGTTCTCGTAAAAGTACTCCTTTCGCAGCGCAAGTTGCAGCAGAACGCGCTGGTGAAGTGGCGAAAGAATATGGAGTGCAAAACCTTGATGTGAATATCAAAGGTCCGGGTCCAGGACGTGAATCGGCTGTGCGTGCGTTGAATGCAAGCGGGTTTAATATTCATAGTATTACGGATGTTACGCCTATTCCGCACAATGGCTGTCGTCCGCCTAAAAAACGTCGCGTATAAATATTTTGGAGTAATTTATGGCTAGATATATTGGTCCTAAGTGTCGATTAGCGCGTCGTGAGGGCGTTGATCTTGAATTGAAATCTGGCATTATCCCGCTGGAGAAAAAAACCCGTAAAATGGCTTCTGCACCCGGTCAGCATGGTGCTCGCAGAGGTCGCTTATCTGATTACGGTAGTCAGTTGCGTGAAAAACAAAAGTTAAAGCGTATTTATGGCGTGTTAGAACGTCAATTCCGTAATTACTTTAAAAAAGCGGCTCAGCAAAAAGGTTCAACAGGTGAAAATCTGTTACAAATTTTGGAGAAGCGTTTAGATAATGTGGTTTACCGTATGGGATTCGGCGCTACTCGTGCAGAAGCTCGTCAATTGGTTTCTCATGGTGCTATTGAAGTTAATGGAAAGCGTGTCACTATCGCTTCTTATCAAGTTCAAGCAGAAGATGTGATTTCAGTGCGTGAAAAATCGCGTAATCAAGTACGCGTTAAGAGCGCTTTAGAACTGGCTTCTCAACGCGGCTTTGTTGATTGGATTGAAGTTGATGTGTCTAAAATGACAGGTCAATTCAAGCGTATTCCAGAGCGTATTGATCTATCGGCTGATATTAATGAGTCGTTGGTTGTTGAGCTTTATTCTAAATAGTCTTGGTTTTATTAAAAAGGTGTTGGTATGGCTTTATCTGAATTATTGACTCCTCGTATTGTTCAAATTAAAGAAATCGGCCCAAACACCTCTCGCGTTACGCTTGAGCCTTTGGAACGCGGATTTGGTTACACTTTAGGAACGGCTCTGCGCCGAGTGTTGCTTTCTTCTATTGAAGGTGCAGCAATTACAGAGTGTGATATTGAAGGTGTTTTACATGAATATTCGGCAATTGAAGGGGTTAAGGAAGACGTTATTGATGTCTTGCTGAATCTTAAGGGCGTGGCTTTGATTATGCCTGATTTAGAACGTGCTGAAATGAAGTTGAGCGTAAGCAAGGTCGGTGTTGTCACTGCTGGTGATTTTCGTGCGCCGGCAGGGGTGAAAATTGCAAATCCTGATTATGTTATTGCGCACTTAACCCAAGACAAACCTTTTTCTATGACGGTTGTTGTTGAAAAAGGACGTGGTTATCGCGTGGTTTCACAGGAAACTGAGGATGCTGAATCAGTGAGAGCAAATGTTCTACGCCTTGATGCTTCATTTAGTCCTGTGCGCCGCATTGCTTATCGCGTTGAACAGGCTCGGGTTGAACAACGTACTAATCTTGATAAATTGATTATCGATATTGAGTCAAACGGCACAATTGAGCCTGAGCAAGCGATACGTGAAGCGGCAACGATTTTACATAATCAAATTAAGGTTTTTGTTAAGCTTGAATCGACAGAAGTAATCGAAGAAGAAGAAGAGGAAGAAATTCATATTGATCCTGTTCTTTTAAGTCCTGTTGATGATTTGGAATTGACTGTCCGTTCTGCCAATTGCTTAAAAGCGGAAAACATCAACAGTATTGGTGATTTAGTGCGTCGTACGGAAGTTGAATTGCTGAAGACACCGAATTTAGGTAAAAAATCTCTCAATGAAATCAAAGAGGTTTTAGCTGCTCGCGGTTTAGAGCTTGGTATGGATATTGAAAATTGGCCGCAGAATTAATGTCGGCTTTCAGAATTTGGAGTGAATTATGAGACATAAATTAGCTGGTCGTAAATTGAACCGCACTAGCGCGCATCGTGAAGCGATGTTTAAAAATATGAGCGTATCTTTGATTCAGCATGAGTTGATTAAAACAACTTTGCCTAAAGCAAAAGATTTACGCCGTGTATTAGAGCCTATCATTACTCATGCAAAAAATAATGATACAGTTGCAGCACGCCGTTTGGCTTTTGCCCGTCTGCGTGATCGTGATGCGGTACAAAAATTATTTGCTGAATTAGCGCCACGCTATAAAGAGCGTCCAGGTGGTTATATTCGCATTTTGAAATGCGGTTTCCGTCCAGGTGACCAGGCGCCAATGGCTTACGTAGAATTGGTTGACCGTCTGGTTGAAGATACTCAGGCCTAATGCAAAATGCTCTGCTTCGGCAGAGCTTTTTTATATGAAAGTAGATCATCCTTCAATTTCTCCTAAACCAGCTGTTTTATTGGTAAATTTAGGATCGCCTGATGCGCCGACGGCAAAGGCACTGCGCCCTTATCTTGCCGAATTTTTATCTGATCCGCGTGTGATTGATTTACCGCGTTGGCAATGGCTGTTTATTTTGCATGCTTTTATTTTGCCGAAGCGTCCGAAGCAATCTGCAGCTTTGTATGCCAAAGTATGGACGGATAAAGGCGCACCTCTTATAGAGATTACTAAAGCGCAAACAGATGCTTTGCGTGATTTGCTTTATCAGCATCATGCTCGCCAAGATATTATTGTGGATTATGCAATGCGCTATGGTAATCCTTCAATAGAAAGCAAATTGCGTACTTTGCAAACTCAAGGCGTTAATCAGTTGCTGATTGTGCCGATGTATCCGCAATATTGCGATGCGACAACGGCGACAGTCATTGATGCGGTAGCGGATGCTTTCAAGAAAATGCGTTATATGCCGGAATGGCGTTTTGTGCATCATTGGCATGATGAGGCGGCTTATATCGAAGCATTAGCGCAGACTGTAAGGGAATATTTGCAGACAAACGAGATGCCTGAAAAAGTTCTTTTTTCTTTTCACGGCGTACCCGAGCGTTATTTGCATGAGGGCGATCCCTATCATTGTTTTTGTCAGAAAACGGCGCGTTTAGTCGCTGAAAAATTGTCTTTGGAAGCCTCTCAATTTATGGTGGTATTTCAATCACAATTCGGTAAAGAAGTGTGGTTGCAGCCCTATGCGGATAGAACCATTGAACAATTAGCTAAAGAAGGCGTCAAAAGTTTGGCGGTAATGTGTCCCGGGTTTACGGCAGATTGTCTTGAAACCTTGGAAGAAATGGCAGAAGGGAATCGCGAGCTGTTTTTACACCACGGCGGCGAGCGTTATGACTACATTCCTGCCTTAAATGTCCGTGCGGATCATATCGCCTTATTGCATGATTTGGTTTTGCGTCATACCCAAGATTGGCCGGCTTTTGCTCATGGAAAATAATATGCAGCGCTCGATTTTAATTACAGGTTGTTCCAGCGGCATTGGGCGTAAAGCGGCGGAAATGTTACATGAACGCGGCTGGTTGGTAATTGCTACAGCGCGAGATGCCGGCGATGTCGAGCAATTGCGTGCACAAGGTTTGCATGCGGTGCAATTGGATTTGGCTTCTCCTGATTCGATTGCGATGGCATTAGATTGGACTTTAAAACTCACTCAAGGTCGCCTTGACGCCCTATTTAATAACGGTGCTTTTGCCATCCCTGCGGCAGTAGAAGATTTATCGCGCAGCGCTTTGGCTTATCAATTGGACAATTGCCTTCTCGGTTGGCATGAGCTGACGGTTTCGGTTTTGCCGATTATGCGTCGCCAAGGTTTTGGGCGTATCGTTAACAATAGCTCTGTATTAGGAATTGCGGCAATGCGCTTTCGCGGTGCCTATGTAGCGACCAAATTTGCCATTGAAGGCTTGAGCGATGTTTTACGTCTTGAGCTAAAAGGCAGCGGCATTCATGTAAGCTTAATTGAACCGGGACCGATTAGTTCCTCTTTTCGCAGCAATTCTTTCCTGCAATTCCAGCGTTGGATTGATGCGGCGCAAAGTTTGCATAAACTGGCTTATCTGAAAATGATTCAGCGCTTGGAAAGCGATAAGCCGGCACCTTTTACGTTAGGTCCTGAAGCAGTGGTGGCGGCCTTGATTCATGCGATTGAATCCGATAAGCCTAAGGCGCGTTACTATGTGACTAAACTGACATGGTTGATGGCTTTGGCAAAACGTTTCTTACCCACTTCTTTGCTTGACTATTTTGTACTGAAAGTCAGTAACAAAGAAAATGATCACTATGCGAAAGCAAAAAGCGAACAAGAATAACATTTGCTTAATGGCTTGCAGGAAGCAAGCCTGCACCGCATAATACCCCGATTTTTTAGCGAGAACTCTAAATGACAGAAATGATTCCTGATGTGCAAGGCTCGGCGGATCGCCGTCAATTGCCGATTACGCGCGTTGGCATTCGTGATATCCGTATGCCGATTATTTTTAGCAATGCCGAAGGCAAGCAGCAACACAGCGTCGCTACGGCGGAAATGACCGTACTGCTGCCGCATGATAAAAAAGGCACGCATATGTCGCGCTTTATTCAGTTGCTGAACGAAACCTCGCAATATAGCGTGGCGGATTTTTTGCAACTGCACGGGCAAATGTTGCAACGTTTGATGGCGGATGAAGGTACTTTTGCGCTGACTTTCCCCTATTTTGTGGAAAAATCCGCACCGGTCAGCGGTAGCAAAAGCATGATGGATTATGAAGTAAGCCTATTGGCGGACGGTAATGTCGGCAATAGCGAATTATATGTGGAAGTTACTGTGCCGGTAACCAGCCTTTGCCCTTGCTCGAAAGAAATTTCCGATTACGGTGCGCATAATCAGCGTTCGCATATCATCATTACCGCGCTTTACGACCCTGAACGTCCTTTTTCCATTGAGGAATTGATTGAAATGGGCGAAAAAGGCGGCTCTTGTCCGATTTGGGCGACTTTGAAGCGGCCTGATGAAAAATGGGTGACTGAACATGCCTACGAAAATCCGAAATTTGTCGAAGACATTGTGCGCGATGTGGCATTGATGTTGAATGAAGACGAACGGATTCAATCCTATAGCGTGTCTTCAGAGAATTTTGAGTCGATTCATAATCACTCAGCCTATGCCATCATTGAACACGATAAGCGTTTATGAGCATCCGTAGCTTCGTTCTGCGTCAAGGGCGGATGACCAGTGGACAAGAACGCGCGTTTGAAACCCTATGGCCGCGTTACGGCATTGACATCGCCGATGATGCGGGCGTCATAGAGATTACTCATCTATTTGAGCCAATTAGAAAAGATATTGTTTTAGAAATCGGATTCGGCAATGGCGAATCGCTATTGAGCATGGTGGAAGCTGCGCCGGAACTTGGATTTATAGGCATTGAAGTACACGGTCCCGGCGTTGGACACATCATGATGGGCGCAGAGGCGCGGGGCGTAGATAATTTGCGCATTATCCGAGCGGATGCCGTTAAAATCTTGCAAAGCCATATTGCCAATAACAGCCTGATGCGCGTGCAAATCTATTTCCCCGATCCTTGGCCGAAATTGCGCCATCACAAACGCCGCATCATTCAGCAGCCTTTTACCGATTTGCTGCATAAAAAATTGCGTGCAGGCGGAGAATTGCATTTGGCAACCGATTGGGAGCATTATGCTTTTTGGATGCGCGACATTTTGCGTGAGGATAAGAAATGGCATAATTTAGGCGATGGAGAAGGTTTTGCGCCCCGTCCCGAATGGCGGCCGGAAACCAAATTCGAACGGCGCGGTATCGGCAAAGGACACGGAGTTTGGGATTTACGTTATCAAAAACAGGAGACATTATGCAATTAAGAACTCATCTGCTTGCACTCTTATTGGCAGGCTTTACCTGCATGAGCGCACAAGCGCAAAATGCACAGGTGGAATTGCAGGCGGCGGCTCAAGCGCATCAGCAGGGCGATGCCGTGAAAGCCTTTAATCATCTGAACAAAGCCGCGCAGACAGGCGATCCGGTTGCCGCCTATAATTTATCCGTTGCTTACGGCAACGGCGACGGTACGGCGGTCAATCAGCAAGCCGCCTTGCAATGGTTGCAGCAATCCGCGCAAGCAGGTTATCCGCCTGCGCAGTATGATTTGGCTATGTATTATTTATCTACTGGACAAGCGCAGCAAGCCGCACCATGGATGCAAGCTTTGGCGGACAGCGGCGATGCCGCCGCCCAATTTAATTACGGCATTATGCTGATGCGCGGCGACGGCGTTGCCTCTAATGCAAAAAACGGCAAAGCCTATATCCAAAAAGCCGCTGCGCAAGGATTTCCGCCTGCCCAGCAATATTTGCAGCAGCAATAATGCTCATCACGCTTATCGCTGTCGGTCATAAAATGCCTGCTTGGGTGGAAGCAGGCTATCAGGATTATGCCGAACGCCTTAAAGGCGGTGTCAGTCTGCAACTCAAAGAAATTCCTCTGCAAAAACGCAGCGATAAAAACCAAATAGCCTCCGCAAGGCAAAAAGAAGACGAGCAAATTTTGCAAATTCTTGCGCAGGCGGATTACATCGTCACATTAGACATCCCGGGCAAAGTCCATAGCAGCGAAGCGCTTGCCGAACGTTTGCAGTTATGGCAGCAGCAAGCGCGGCATTTGGCGCTTGTGATTGGCGGGCCGGAAGGATTGAGCGAAGCGGTAAAAGCCAAAGCCAATGAAAGTTGGTCATTAGGCAAACTGACGCTGCCGCACCCTTTGGTGCGCATTATTGTGGCGGAAGCCCTGTACCGTGCATGGTCTATCAATCAAAACCATCCTTATCATCGCGCCTAATTTGGAGGTTGTATGTCGCTGATTATCCGTTTGCCGAATTGGTTGGGCGATGTGGTTATGGCTTTGCCTGTTGCGGCGGCGATACTGCAAAAATATCCACACAGCGTATTCAGCGGACAAGCGGCATTTGCCCCTTTATTGTCCGCTTTGGGTTTTCAGCAAGAATATCGCGCGTTGCCGCCGAAAAATTGGCGTTATTATCCGCATTTTTGGCAGCAACGCGGACAATTCAGTCAAGCGGTTTTATTTGCCAATTCGCAGCGCAGCGATGCGGAAGCATGGCTGCAAGGCATTCCAAAACGTTACGGCATTGCATGGCAAAGGCGTCCGCGCCGCCTACTGACGCATCGCTATTGTATTCGCCATCCCGAGCAGGACGGAGAGCGGCATCAAAGCCAATTATGGACAGATTTTACCGCCCATTTTGCTTTGCAAGACGGCGTTTCTTTTGCGCCTTTATTGCCAAATGCCGACCGCGCATGGCATATTGTGCTGATTTGCGGCTCGGAAAACAGTCCTGAAAAACGCTGGGAAGTCAGCAAATGGCGGGCTTTTATCCAACAATTGCGCCGCCACAGCGATGCGGAAATCCTGCTGTGCGGCACGGCCAAAGATAAGGAAATTTGCCAAGCGATTATGCAAGATTTAGCGCTTGAACAGGTACGCAATCTGGCAGGAACGACTGACATGTCAGAGTTTTTTAATTTGCTCCGCCGAGCGCAATGCGTGATTGGCAACGATACCGGCGGTTTGCATCTTGCCAATGCCGCGGGCACACCGACCGTCGGTTTATATGGCCCGACCAATCCGCAACGCACGCGCCCCATTTTCGACGCGCCTTTAGCGGTAGTCCAGCCCAAAGATTGCCCTGCCAGTGGCGGCGGCAAAATGACGGATATTGCTGTTGAAGACGTCTTAAATGCTTGGCAGGCATTCAATGCCATATGATAAATTCGCTTTATCTTTTTTCACAATTGTTATAGCATTACATTTATTCAAAACCTATGGAGAATGTCATGCTTAAAAAACTCTTAATCGGCTCAATTGCTCTTTCTCTCGGCTTTGTCGCGCAGGCAGAAGTGCCGAATGTAGTAACCACCATCAAGCCTTTGCATAGTTTGGTCGCGCAAATCATGGACGGGGTCGGCGAGCCGAAATTATTGATTAAAGAAGGTTCGCCGCATGGCTATGCGCTTAAGCCTTCGGATGTGAAAGCAATGAATGACGCGCAATTATTAGTTTGGGTCAGCGATGATTTGGAAACGTTCATGGCAGGCAGCGCGGCAAAAATCAAAGGCGCAAAAACCCTGATTTGGGATAAATCCGCCGGCGTGAAATTATTAAAAACCCGCAGCGGCGGTTTATGGGAAGAAGCGCATCACCATCATGGCGATGAAGATTCCGGCTTCAGCCATATGGACGGCGGACATGATCATCATCACGGCGAATACAATTCCCATTTATGGCTGGGAACGGAAAATGCCGCGCCTTTGTTAAAAGCGGTTGCTGCCGATTTGAGTATTTTGGATAAAGACAATGCGGACAAATACGAGCAAAATCTGCAAACCGCTTTGAAAAATCTGCAAACTCTGCATCAAGAAGTCGCGCAATCTTTGGAAGGTGTAGCGCGTAAGCCTTACATGACTTTCCATGATGCCTATCCTTATTTTGAGGAAGAATTTGCCCTGAATCCTGTCGGCGTAGTACGTGCGGATCCGGAGCATGAGCCGGGTGCAAAACGTATCGGCGAATTACGTGCTGTTTTGCAGGAAAATAAAGTTGCCTGTATTTTCAACGAACCGCAATTTTCTTCCAAACTCACCGATAAATTGATTGAAGGTACACAGGTAAAAGTAGGAGTCTTAGACCCTGTCGGCGCAGATTTGGCGACCGGTCCTGCCATGTTCGGCGAATTGCAGAAAAATCTGGCAAAAGGTTTGAAAGATTGTTTTGCGGAATAATTGCCGTTTAAGCAAAAAACATAACCGCCACTGTTGAAAGTGGCGGTTTTTTATTGTCTCATTTTAATCTGAAGAAGCTATAGTCAAGAAAATCAAAAAGAGTTACAGTTTAAACACATCTCGCCGTACTCTCTGCGCTACCTGTTATAGTCAAAGATTTCAAAAAGAGTTACAGTTTTGATTCATTTTGCTGTACTCTCTATAACGCTCGCAGCTTGATATTTTGTGTCACTTTTTCAGTTCTTCGACTATAGCACCATTACTGTACCACTTTTTCATTTCTTTGACTATATATTAAGTGCTTTGTCCGTAAATCACAGGACGCTGCATACCCTCCGCCTCTATCAGGCGACCGCGCAAAGAATTAGGATAAGCCGCCGTAATCTGCTCTTTGGCAAAGCGTCCAATCAAAGAAGTCGGCGCTTGGAAATTCACCACGCGGTTGTTCTCCGTACGTCCGCTGACCTCGTTTTGGTTTTTACGCGAAATTCTATCCACCAAGACCCATTGCTCCGTGCCGACCATATTTTGCGAAATCTGCCCAGCCATCTCGAGAATGCGCGCCTGCAAACGTGCCAGACGCGCTTTTTTTACGTTCATAGAAATACGGTCAGGCATGGCGGAAGCCGGTGTGCCGGGGCGCGGACTGTAAATAAAGCTGTAAGAAGTATCGTAAAACACCGTTTCAATCAGATTCATCGTGTCTTCAAAATCGCTGTCTTCTTCGCCGGGGAAACCGACAATAAAATCGGAAGAAAAGCTGATATCGGGACGAATGGCACGGATACGTTCCAATTTCTCCACATATTCCGCCGCCTTATGCCCGCGCTTCATCAAAGCCAGCACCTTATCCGACCCGCTTTGCACCGGCAGATGCAGATGGCTGACTAATTGTGGCACGCGGGCATAAACCTCAATCAAACTGTCGGTAAATTCCACAGGGTGCGATGTGGTAAAGCGCACGCGGTCAATGCCCTCAATCGCGGCAACGTATTCAATCAACAAAGCCAAATCCGCGATATTGCCGTCATCCATAGCGCCGCGATAGGCATTCACATTTTGCCCTAAGAGATTGATTTCCCGCACGCCCTGCGCCGCAAGCGAAGCGCATTCGGCAATTACATCGTCAAAAGGACGGCTGACTTCTTCGCCGCGCGTATAAGGCACCACGCAAAAGGTGCAATATTTGGAACAACCCTCCATCACCGACACATAAGCCGTCGGGCCTTCGGCGCGCGGCTCAGGCAGATGATCGAATTTTTCAATCTCGGGGAAAGACACATCAACCACGCCGCCGCGTTTTTGCTGGGCTTCGCTGATTAAATTCGGCAGACGGTGCAAAGTCTGCGGCCCGAAGACCACATCAACCTCAGGCGCACGGCGGCGCAATTCCTCGCCTTCCTGCGAAGCGACGCAGCCACCGATAGCAATGATAATATGCGGATTTTTCTCTTTCAGCGGTCGCCAGCGCCCGATTTGGGAAAAGACTTTTTCCTGCGCCTTTTCGCGGATAGAGCAGGTATTGAGCAGCAGCACGTCCGCTTCTTCAGGCGTTTTCACCGGCACTATGCCATGCGACACCTTCAGCACCGCCAACATCTTAGAAGAATCGTATTCATTCATTTGGCAGCCGTGGGTTTCGATGTAAACGTGTTTGAGGGTTTGTGTCATGATGAGCATCTAGTGAATTAAAATAAGCGCGCTATTATCGCGGATTTACGGAAAAAATGCCAAAATTCGGACGCAAAATGCCCCAAATACCACCTATGCCTGATGGAATACCACGCGCACTTTCTCTCCGCAGACAAAGCGCTTAGTGCTTAAAAACTCCGCGCTGCTCTCGCCCTGTTGCAGGCGGTACAGCGACATATCGCCCAAAAATTGCACCGCCACGACCGTTGCGCCGTCTTCCTGTGCGGCGTGCAAATCATATTGATGCGGTCGCAGGGCGATTGACAATGCCGCACCTTCGGGGGCATCACGCGCCGACAGCGGCAAGGGCAATGCGCCAAAAGCGCTTTGCGCCCCATCGCCCACTTTCACCGCGCTAATCAGGCAGAGATGCCCCAAGACGGTTGCCAGTTCGCCTTGTGCGCTGTGGTCGTAGAGTTGTTGCGGTGCGGCGCATTCCACCACCTGCCCTGCCTTCATCAGCGCCACTTTGTCCGCCAGCGCGAAGGCTTCGCGTTTGTTGTGGGTCACGAGCAAGGCGCTGATGCGCTGCTCTCTGAATAATAAACGTAAATCATCAATTAAATGTTCGCACACCGCTTGATCGAGACTGGAAAAAGGTTCGTCCAACAGCAGTAGGCGCGGCTGACGTACTAAGGCACGCGCCAGTGCGACACGCTGTTGCTGTCCGCCCGAGAGTTCGTGCGGAAAGCGCTGGGCAAAATCTGCTAATTGCACGCGTTCGAGCATGGAAAGCGCTTTGTCTTTCGCCACCGCCGTGGGCAGATGGCGCAAGCCGAAGCAGACGTTTTCCAGCGAGGTCAAATGCGGAAACAGGGCGTAGTCTTGAAACAGCATACCCACTTCGCGCTGCTGCGGCAGTATATGCACGCCATTGCCCGAAACCCGTTGGTTTTGCAGATAAATTTCTCCGCCCACAATCGGCAGCAAGCCTGCAATCGCTTTAAGCAAGGTGCTTTTGCCTGAACCTGATGCGCCCAACAGTGCGCCGATTTCGCCGCGTTGCAGCGCAAAATCGCAATCCCGCACCACCGCCACCGCGCCGTAATGAATGCTGACTTGGCGCAAGCAAAGCGCTTGTTCTTGTTCGATTGGCATTTCAATCCTCCATGGTTTTCAACAGCAATGCCGCCAGCGGCAAACCCAAGACCACCATCAGCAAAGCGGGCAATGCCGCCATTTCAAAGCGTTCGGCGGAAATGTATTCGTAAATATAAGTCGAGAGGGTTTGCACGTTAAAGGGACGCAAAAGCATTGCCGCCGATAATTCCTTCATTGATTCCAAAAACAAAAGTAAGGCGGCGGTTGCCAAGCTGTTGCGCAGCAGTGGCAGCCATAAACGCCACGCCGTTTGCTTTTTCGAACAGCTGAGCAAGAAAGCGCTTTGGTCAAGGCTGGGCGGAATGTGCGCAAAACCGCTTTCCACCGCCCCCAAGCCCACCGCCGCAAAGCGGCATAAAAAGGCATAAACCAAAGCCGCCATGGTGCCGCTCCAAATCAAGCCGATGATGCCGAAGCCAAGCGCTTTGCTGAGAGCGTTGATTTTGTGGTCGAAGGCGGTGGTTATCATCAACACGCCGATGGCTAACACCGTGCCCGAAACGCCGTAGCCCAAACCAGCCAGACGAATCAAACCCTTGCCACGCGCGGTGGCTCGTTGCCATGCTTGCAGCACAAACGCCAATGCCGTGCCAATCGCCGCCACCGTTAAGGCAAGGCGCAGAGTATAAAAACCCATCTCGGCAAATGCCGCCCAATCGGTATCGCCCACATAACGCCACGCCGCCCACAGCAGCCAAACGGCAGGAATGCCAAAGCCCAACAGCAAGACCAAACCGCACCACAGCACCGCCGCCGTTTCGCCTGCCAAACTGGCAAAGCGCTTGGCTTCGAGCGGCGCGTGGTTGCGTGCTAAATGATTGCGGCGACGGTAATACTGTTCCCATGCCAGCAACACCGCCACCGCCAAGAGCATCAGGCTTGATAATTTCGCCGCTGCCGATAAATCGCGGTGCGCCAACCAAACATCGTAAATCCCTGTCGTCAAATGCCAAACCGAAAAATACGCCACCGTGCCGAAATCCGCCAAAGTTTCCATCGCTACCAAACCGCAAGCCACCGCCAACGTCGGACGCAACAACGGCATCAGCACCCGTCTGAATATCTCAAAGCGCTTTGCCCCCAAAAGCTCGGCAGCGTGAATCTGATTGGCAGGTAATTTGGCAAAAGCCTGCACGCACAGCCAGTAAACATAAGGCGCAAAACACAAAGACAAGACAAACACCGCTCCGCCCATGCTGCGAATTTCAAAAAACCAATAATCCTGCGCATTCTTAAAACCAAACACGCGCCGCAAAGCGCTTTGCACCATGCCCGCGTAATCCAATAATTCCGTATAAACAAACGCCGCCAAATAAGCAGGCATCGCCAGTGGCAACAATAACGCCCAGCGGAAAAAACCCCGTCCGCAAAAACGATAACGCGCAATCAGCCACGCACTCGGCACGCCCCAAAGCAAAGACATCAGCACCACGCCCGCCACCAAAATCACGCTGTTGCGCACATAATCCCACAGCACCGTGCGTTGCAAATGTTCAAAAATCGGCGAATCCGCGGTCAAGGCTTGGTAAAACAAAGCCAAAAGCGGCAAACAAAGCAAGAGCGCCACCGCCCACAGCAGTAATACCGAAAAACGACAGCGCAATTTATTCAATAACATAGTAATCCCAACACGCCCATAAAAAAGCGCTTTGAAAGCAAGAAGCCCCCAAAGCGCTTTTGCGGCTTATATAGTCGATTAAAATTGCAATGATACGGCGTTGGCTCGCCTTGCCGTACTATCTGTACTGTCTGCGGCTCGTCGCCTTGTCTCATTCTTATGTTAATCGACTATCACATTAAGCCTTGATCACATATCAAATTTCACTTCATCAATCAGCTTCAAAGCGCTTTGATAATGCTTGGCAATCTCCAGCACATTCAAATCATCCGCCTTAAAATCACCCCATGAAGCCACCAAATCAGAACGCTTCACGCCCGCTTTCACAGGGTATTCATGATTGACTTCCGCGTACATCTCCTGCGCCGCATCGCCGCTTAAAAACTCAATCAATTTCAAAGCATCGGCGCGGTTCGGCGCGTGTTTGGCAAGCGCCACACCCGAGACATTCACATGCGTACCCGTGCTTTCCTGATTCGGGAAATTAATCTCCACCGCTTTTGCCCACTCTTTTTGCTCAGGATTTTTCTCATTATTCAGCATCGCGCCGAAATAGTAAGAATTGCCCAGCGAGTAATCGCATTTGCCTTCCATAATCGCCTTGACTTGGTCGCGATCGCCGCCCTGCGGTTTCTGCGCCAAATTCGCCTTCACGCCTTCCAGCCAAACCTTCGCCGCCGCCTCGCCGTCACGTGCAATCATGGAAGCGACCAAAGACACATTGTATGGGTGCTTGCCCGAACGCACGCAGACCTTGCCTTTCAATTCAGGCTTTGCCAAATCCTGATAAGTAAAGCTTGCCGGCAGTTTGCCTACCCGTTCTTTGGAAGAATAAATCGCGCGCGCACGCGTAGTCAAAGCCGCCCAATGCTCGCCGCGCAAATGCGCCGGAATGTTTGCATTGACCACATCAGAAGTAAAAGGCTGCGTTACCCCTGCGGCGACCAACTCCTCCAAACGGCTGATATCCACCGTCAGCACCACATCTGCCTTGCTTAACTCGCCTTCTTGCTTGAGGCGGTCAGCCAAACCGTCTTTCACATAAACAATATTGACAGGAATGCCCGATTCTTTGGTAAACGCCTCCAACATCGGCTTAATCAAAAACTCCTGACGATACGAATAAATATTCACCTCCGCCCACGACATCGTACTCGCACCCAATGCCACCAAAGCCGTTAATAACTGTTTCTTCATCATACAAACTCCTACTGATTCCAAATAAAATTCCAAATAAAAACCTTGAGCCATGCCCAAAGCGCTTTTTGCCTGCCTCTAAATGATTTTTTTTATATTTTATCCATAATAGGATGCAAAAATCCATTGAGATAGTAATGAGAAAACTTTTCAAAAATAAAAACAGTCGCTTCAAACAAGTGCTTCAAGCGATGCCGATTAACATTCATGTCATGGCAAAACGCTAAACTATCGCCAAAGCCTGCTTTGCGGTAAACTTCGCACTTTTAGCTCAGCGCTAGCCCTATGCCCTTTTTATCCATTGAATTTGCCGTTTTTTTTCTGCTGTTCTTTCCGCTGTACTGGCTGTGTGGCGCATCGCCGCGCGTGCAGAATTGGCTTCTGCTCCTTGCTAGCATGGGCTGGCTGTATTATCTCAATTCCTTATTTGCGGCGGCGGTTGCCGGCGCGGGCTTGCTGAATGTGGTGGTGGCACAGCAGATTGTGCATAGCATCGACGCGCGCCATGCCAAGACTTGGCTAATCATCGGCATCAGCTTGGCGGTGCTGAATTTGGCGGTATTCAAATATTATGATTTTTTCCGCGCCCAATTGCCGCACGAGCAGCAAAGCGCTTGGCCGGATTTGCTGCTGCCTTTGGGCATTTCCTATTACACCTTCCAATCCATCGCCTATTTAAGCGCCTTATACCGCTACAAACCCGTCAAACTGGCTTGGCATGAACTATTACTGCATTTGAGCTTTTTCGCCACCATCACTTCAGGCCCGATTTTCCGCGCCGAACGCATGAAAACCATCGACGGCGAACACGAAGGCGCCGCCGCGCAAATCCAAAACCCCAATCCAAGACAAATCATCCGCCCCGCACTGGCAATCACGCTGATTTTATTGGGCATTATCAAAAAATGGTGCTTTGCCGGCACCATCGGCGACGGCTGGGTCGATCCCGTATTTAACAACCCCCTGCAATATGACGCCTTTACCCTTCTAACCGCCATTTACGGCTACACCGCCCAGCTCTTTTTCGACTTTTCCGGCTATACCGATTTAGCCATCGGCTTGGCAATGCTGCTCGGCTTCCAACTGCCGCCGAATTTCCGCACACCACTGATTGCACACAATATCCGCGATTTTTGGAACCGCTGGCACATCTCGCTCTCCACATGGATTCGCGACTATATCTACATCCCGCTAGGCGGCAATCGAAAAGGCTTTCTGCGCACGCAAATCCATTTACTGCTGGCGATGCTGCTCTCCGGTATTTGGCACGGACACGGCTGGAATTTCGCCCTCTGGGGCTTATTGCACGGACTGGCATTGGTGCTGCTCAATTGCGGCGACCGCCTGTGCGGCAAACGCGACGCCCTTGCCGCGCGTGAATGGACGCGCTATATCGGCATCTTCTTTACCCTGAATTTCGTCTGTTTTACCTTCGTGATATTCCGCGCACAGGATTTCAACCAAGCGGCATTGATATTCCAAGCACTTATCGGCAACCTGCAATTCAGTCTGCCGGCATTTTCCACCGCCCTGCTCTTTGCCGCCATGCTCACGGCATTGATTGCCTATCAGGAAATTCTGCGCGGCATCAACCGCTTCGTGCGCCTGCTCGAGCGCTTACCGATATGGTCGTGGGCTTTGCCGATTAGCGCGGTATTTTTTCTGATTATGATTTTTGCGCCCTCCGGCATTCCGGGATTTATCTATGCCAACTTCTAATACCCGCCTATCTGTTTTTATCGCGCTTTCTTTAAGTGCTTTGTTCTGCATTTGGTTTAGTCAGCAATCGATTAACCGCTACTGGCAGCAGACTTACCACCGCCCCAGCCCCTTAATGCCCCTAGAGCGCTTTGCCTTATGGCAAGCGGGTGCAAGCCTGCAAAACACCGCCAACACCTTGGCGCAAGGACTACGCAGCCAAATTCAATCGATAGACCAACGCATCGCCGCGCAACAGAGCCCGCCTACCGCCGTGCCAAATGATGCGCTGCTACAAGAAGATTTCACGCTCAGCGAAGCGGAACTGCGGGAAGCCACGGAAGCCTTTACAGAACAAATTGAAGAAACGAGCATTACCGACATACAAACAGAACACAGCCATCCTGCAGACGACAGCAAAGCCGCCGCTGAAAACCTCGTGCAAACGACCGCGGAAAACGATAATGCCACCGCGCCAAGCGAAGACGCAGCACTGATGGCAAACACAGAAACCCCGCCGAGCAATGACAGCGGCGACAGTAAAGCCGCCGTTGAAGATTCCGCACAAACACAAACGGAAAACGATAAGACCGCTGCGCCAAGCGAAGACGCACCGCTAATGGCAAACACGGAAACGTCGCCGACAAACGAGAGTGGCGAAACCAAAGCCGCCGTTAAAAACTCCGCACAAACAAAGGCGGAAAATGATAAAACCTTTGCACCAAGCGAAGACGCGCCGCTAATGGCAAATACAGAAACGCTATCAACAAACGATGGCAGTGATAATAAAACAAGCATTCAAGCCACCGTACAAACGGCCGCGGCAAATGACAGCACAAACACACAAACCGAAGCGGCTCCGCAAAACAAAACCCTGCTTGAGCAAATTCCCTTGCAGGCGGGCGACAAAGTCTTATTAATCGGTGACTCGCTGATGCAGGGCGTGGCGCCCTTCGTGCAACAAACCCTGCAGCGCCAATACAATATCAACAGCATTAATTTAAGCAAACAAAGCACGGGGTTATCTTATCCCGATTTCTTCAATTGGCCGGCGGAAGTGGAAAAAACCTTGGCGGTGGATAAAAGTATCAAAGCCGTGGTCGTCTTTTTAGGTCCGAATGACCCTTGGGATTTCCCCGATCCCGAGCAGGGCAGCAAAGCACCCTATCTCAAATTTAAAAGCAAAGCATGGGAGGCGGTCTATCGCGCCCGCATAAGCCGTATTGTCGAAAGCGCGCAAAAACATGATGCCGGCGTGATTTGGTTGGGGCTTCCTTTTATGAAGCCGGAAAAGCTCAACGAACAAATGCTTTATCTTGACGGCATTATGCGCAGCGAAATGCGCGACAAGGGCATTTTTGTGCCGACCAAATACATCCTGACAGGCGGTGCGCCCGCCTATGTCGATACCATCATGCTGGAAGGCAAAAGCGTGCGCGTACGCAGCAAAGACGGCATTCATTTCACACCGACAGGGCAGCGGCAAATCGCGATTGCCATTATGCGCCGTCTACACATGCAAACAGAAAATTAAAAAGCTAAGGAAAATAGATATGAACGGAATCAAAAATCATTATGTGCAATATTTTAGGCGGCGATGTCTGCCGGGAATAAAAATAATGATTTTATTAGCCTGCTTCGGCAATGTCGCCGCAGCACAAAATCTACCCGATGGATTGATTAACTACGGCAGCAATCAGCAGATATGGCTGCAAAAATGGCGCGGACTCGCCAAAGGCGAAAACCACAAATTCCGCATTATCCAGCTGGGCGACTCGCATACCGCCGGCGATTATTTTAGCGACCTCCTGCGCCAACGCCTGCAAGCCCATTTCGGCGACGGCGGCATCGGCTGGGTTTATCCGAATAAAATCAAAGGACAACGCAGCGCAATCATGAGCTATGACAACCAAGGCTGGCAAGTCCTGACCAGCCGCCGCGACGATGCCGATTTCCCGCTCGGCGGCGTCATCAGTCTCTCCCAAGGAAAACAGGCGCTGAAACTCATTCCGCAGAAAAACCAAGGCGCTTCCGCCGTTACCCTTACCCTATTGCCGCCGCGACAAGGCTCAAGCCTGCTGGTACGCGACGCCGCAGGACAGCAATTCAGACTCTTGGAAGAAGAAGGCGCGGCAAAACAATGGTTTCATACCTATCTGAAAGCTACGCCGCCGCTGAGCTTTCAGTCCGCCGACGGCGCTCAATGGGCTTTAGGCTCTATCAACATTGAAAACGGGCGCAAAGGCGTCGTCTATAGCGCAATGGGCATCAATGGCGCACAACTCGGCGAAGTCAAGAAATGGCGCATGGGCTGGCTGCAAGACCTCAAGCGCAGCCGCGCCGATTTAGTCGTCCTCGCCTACGGCACAAACGAAGCCTTCGCCACACCCTTCAAACCCGCTCAAGTGCAGAAATTATGGACGCAAACCCTTGAAAACATACATCAAGCCCTGCCGCAGGCGGGCATGCTCATCATCGGCGCACCGGAATCCTTAAAAGGCACGGGCGGCACATGCGGCACACGCGCCCCCTCATTAGACGCCATTCAAAACATCCAATGGCACAGCGCCCAACAACATAAAACCCTCTATTGGTCATGGCAGAACGTCATGGGCGGCGAATGCGGCATGAAAGCATGGATGACGCGCAAACTGGCGCGCAATGACGGCGTGCATTTCACCCAAGCCGGCTATGAAGCCGCCGCCGCACAGCTGGCGGATGCCCTGATTGCTTTGGCGCGTTCGCCTTAAGCGGCAGGCAGATAAAGACATAAAACATCTCTACAACAGCACTATAGACAATGAAAACATTTCAACAGCTTCTCGCCCAATGGACGCTTCTGGACAATCCTGGCGATATACAGCATCACACCATCAAAGCCCTAGACGCCGCCCAAGATGCGGAAAACGAAAAACTCATGGCACACATCTGCCTCCATGTGATCGGCGAAGAAGCGCCCAACCACCTCTATTCCCCCGATTTTCAAATCGCCTGCCTGCATTGGCTGACGGAAGACTGTATCGAACGCCTCAACCTGTGCAAAACGGAAAAAGCGCGCCAAAAAGTCTGGCAAGAACTCTACCATTGCCTGTGGGCATATAAATGGTTTATCGCCGACCTGCCGCTCATGCCCGATATGCCAAAGGAACGCATTGAATTTTATAATGAAACCATGCGCGAATATTATGAACGCGGCGAGCTGGGAACAGCCATGCTGCACAAATGCCTCATGCTCCAAGCCATGAACATAGGCGACATCGAGCACGCAAAAATGCACTATCAAGAATGGCATCAAATTGAAAAAGATGATTTTTCCGACTGCGAAGCCTGCGAACTAAACGATGAAATCCATTACCGCCACTTTATCGGGCAATATAAACAAGCCGTGCAACTGGCGCAGCCTATTCTCGACGGCAGTATGAGCTGCGGCGAAGTACCGCATAATACCTACTATCCCATCATCGACAGCCTAATCGAAAACGACCAATGGGCAGAAGCCGAAACGCAGATGCAAAAAGCGGTGCAACTCATCGAATCCGCCGATGAAACCTTCATCCGTCTGATGCCGCAATTAATTGAATTACATATTAAATTAGGATGCTACGATAAAGCCCTCAACCTATCCGAAAAACATCATGACGCCATCGGCAAACACAGCCAAAACCATCCCATCATCAGCCTGCACTACCTCTCGGCAATGGCGCATTTTGAGGAAGGCATGTTCGTCTCCGCAAAAACATTAGCGCAAGACTTGGCACACATGTATGACAAACGCAATGGCAATGCCTATTACAGCAAGCGTCTGCAGCAGCTATTAAATGCACAGCAAATGACCTTGCAATGAGGAAATTTCAGTATTTTTGATGAAATAAGTTAAGAAAGTAAGGATTACACTCTTTTGCCCGGTTTTTGTTAGATATTATTCTTTTAGAAACAGTGTTGATTATTTTAATACGTTGTTTTTTTTAGATATTAAAATACTGTGTCCTACAACTAACAAAAAGTTTTCTTGCCGTTTATCTTTTGTTAAGATATAAAAGTTCCAAAAGTTTGCGCGGTTGCTCTAAGTAACCGCCATTTATTCAGGCAAATTATATTATATTTCTATATTATCAGGAGTAGTTATGGCAAAGCCAACTCAAGAGATCAATAAGACCTCGCCGCTTAAAAAATATTTAGGATTGGTTGTAGCGATTGCATTGTTAGTTGTTATTTTTATTGGAATTACCTTGTATGAGTTACGGGTGGCAAGCCATAAACAAACAGAAAACGATCGTATTCAGGTTCTTCAAACTCTTGGTCAGTATAGCCGGGAAATCATTCGGGATATTTTTGATGCGAATGCAAGTTATGGGGAAGACACCAACAGTCCGCACATGATAGCAGTACTTGATCGTCTGCAACAAAACACCCAAGAATTTCCAAAAATCTTACAAGCATTAGAAAACGGAGGGACTTATATCAGCCCCAATGGTGTGACGTACCATGTTTCTAATGACGACGTGCAAAGTATTTCAAATAATTTGCATGCCTTAAAGCAGAATTGGGAGCCTTTGGCAGTTAATATCAAAGCCTATCTGGCTGTTGCTGATGACATTATGGTGGACAGCCAGAATGAGTTAGAGTCTGCGATGACGCAAGCAAAAGTTGCTAACCTCAATTTGATTACCGAAACAGATAACGCCATTTCAACCATTGAAGGGCATATTGCAGAAGAAGAAATTCTAGAGCAAAGAATTCTTTATGGCGCTATCGGATTCGGTATTGTGTACTTCATCTTCATGATTTTCGTATTCGTACGTAATTTGCTTAAAGCGGATGAGCAGGCGGCTATTGCACGTCGTGAAGTAGATGAAATCATGTCGTCGGTGCAAGAAGGTTTGTTCTTGGTTGATGATAACTTAGTCATCGGTTCGCAGCACTCGCAAGCCTTGAATACAATTTTGCCAAGTATGGATGTTGCCGATCAGCCTTTCGAGGAAGTATTGGATAAAATTCTCAGCAAATCCGATATTGAAAATACTAAGAGTTATATTAACCAGTTGTTTAAACCGCGCGTTAAAGAATCCTTAGTAAAATCGCTTAACCCTTTGAACCGTGTACAAGTCTTTATTGATGATAAAAAAGGCGGTTTATCCGATAAATATCTGCGTTTTGATTTCACGCGGGTATATAAAGATAAAGAAATCAAGCAAATTCTGGTCTCTGTTGCAGATATCACGCAAGAAGTGGAACTTGAGCAACGCTTGGAAAGAGAACGTGAGCAAAATAACCGCCAAGTAGAAATGTTGGTGAAAGTATTGCGGGTAGAGCCTTCTATTTTGGCAGGCTATTTGCGCCGCGGAAATCAAGTGGCGGAAAAAATCAACAATATCTTGCGTCAGCAAAATAATCGCGTAGGTTTGCGTGAAAAAATCAATGAAATTTTCCGTGAAATCCATTCATTCAAAGGCGAATCTTCCGCTTTGGAATTCGACCGCTTTGTTTCCATTGCAGAAGAAATGGAAGGCAAATTGAAAGAATTGCGTGAGCAAAGAGATTTGGCCGGTGATGACTTTCTTTCTATTGCGGTCTATTTAGATGCCTTAATGGATCAATTGGAAATCACCAAAAATCTGCATGAGCGTTTGCAAGTACATGCGCATGAATCTTCTGCTTCAGCAAAATCTGCACATAATGTGGAAGAAGGGCTTAAATCCGCTATGCATGATGTTGTTTCGCAAGTCAACCACGGCGATGTGGATCAATATTTGGCACACTATATTGAGCAGGCGGCAGAAAGAAATTACAAATTAGTTGAACATCATGTAGAAGGCTTTAATAAAGCACCTTTTGATGAAATTCGTATGGATTTGATTAAGTCTATTGCCGTGCAATTAGTACGTAACGCCATTGTGCATGGTATTGAAACGCCTGAGGCACGTAAGGCAAAAGGCAAAGAACGCCAAGGCAATATCGGCGTCAGTCTGATTCATCGCGACGGATTCTATGATTTGATTGTGGAAGATGACGGCAAAGGCATTGATGCGGAAGCTATTCGTGAGAAATTGCGTCAAATCCCCGACTTTAATAAAAATCCTGACGAGATGAGCGAAGATGAATTATATCGTGCGATTTTTATCACCGGTTTGTCAACCGCTCAAACATCTACGGAAGATGCCGGCCGCGGCGTGGGAATGGATGTGGTCTTAGACCGCGTCAGAAGCTTAGGTGCAAAAATTGCGATTCGCTCTAAGCCTAATCAATTTACGCGCTTTACTATCCGCTTAAGCGCTTAAGGAGTTTTTAATGTATAAAATGCTTATCGTTGATGATTCAATGATTATTCGGAATAAGATTGCACGTTTGCCTAGCAATGCACCTTATAAAATTGTAGGAAAAGCAAAAAATGGCGTGGAGGCGGTCAATTTGTTTCGATCGCTTAAACCCGATATCGTTACGATGGATTTAACCATGCCGGAAATGGACGGTTTAGAATGTATTCAAGAGTTGATTAAGATTGATCCTGAAGTACAAATATTGGTTATTTCTGCTTTATCGGATAAGGCGACAGGTATTAAAGCCCTAGAATTAGGAGCAAATGGCTTTTTAACCAAACCGTTTTCAGATGACGAATTATTAAAAACTTTAAATGAATTGATGGAGTAAGTAGATGATTAAAGAAGATAGTATGCAGGTATTCATTGACGGCGTTAATCGTTTTTTCAATGAAGTAAATAATATCAATGCGGAAGTGGGAACGCCTTATCTGGTTGAAAATAATACGCCTAAGGCTCTGGATTATACAGGTATTATCGGTATTTCAGGCTATTATAAAGGTTGTGTATATTTTACCGCTCCTAAAATTCTGCTTAAGCATGTCTTGATGTCTATCGGCGAGTCTGAAGTCAGTCAAGCCAGTATGTTGGATTTAGTCGGCGAAATTGCCAATACGATTTCAGGTAATGCACGCAGCCAGTATGGCGAAACTTTTATGATTTCCGTGCCAATGGTTATTCAAGGCATTCCGGGAGAAATTTATTTGCCGAAAGATGCGCGTTCTTATGTGATTCCGATTGTTTGGAATAAATATAGCGCAGCAATTGTAATTTGTTTGCAAGAAAATTAATTACAAAGGCGAAGCTTGAAATGAAAAAAATGCTTTTTTAGCCCTTGCCTTAACAGCTTCCTTATCTGTTTATGCGCAAACTTACAAGGTAGGATTGTTTAATAACAATCCTACCTTTACTATGTACGATACTGCCGGCAATTTTGTCGGCATTGATATCGATATCTTAACCTGAGTTCGGGATAAGCCCCCTCTATTTAGCAGCCGCCAAAGCATTCTTCCCAAACATCTGCGGCTTATACGGAAACAAGCAATATGCCGTTAATCCAGAAATCAGATTCAACAAAAATCCCTTCTCTGAACGATGG